>CAZHTL010000109.1:0-4988 GCA_964535415.1 uncultured Bdellovibrionales bacterium
GTTTAAAAGCGCTGGAGGCAGCTTTGTATCCGGAAAAGACAGACTATAATTATTTTCTCACCGATCTGGAAACAGGCAAAACCATTTTTTCTAAAACTCTTGAAGAGCACGAAGCGAATAAGGCGAAATATGGGTTGTAAACTTGCAAACTTGACACAGATTGTCCGTTTGATATAACAGATTCGTCAAGTGGTCTAACGACGTCTCCTTCCTCCATGGAGTTGCAATGATTCAAATCCATTGTGAGGGGGGGGCGCGAAATTTGAGACTCTTTTTTTCAAGATACGCCTATTGACAGAATTACTCAAATTCTATAGAATACTAGTGTTGAATATATTTTTTTCCGCAGAAATTGGGCATTTGGATGAATATAAGTCCCAATGAGGAAATTCCCCTTGATTTTTGTTTTTGTTTTAAATCTGCGGAAAAGCGGATTTTTTGTTTTATTTAAGAGAATAAAGAATTTGGATATTTTTTACCTGACGCGACAAGATAAAGTAATCAGGCAATTTGAAAAAAATATGTTGACGCGATCTCAAAAAGAAGAATTAGTAGAAAAGTTATCGGAAAAAATAAAAACCGGGAAAGTGATGATTTTTTCAGATTATACCGGAACCCCGGTTAGCAAAATGAAAAAACTGCGAGACGAACTGCGAAAAGCCGGCTCAAGCTACAAAGTTTCCAAAAAGAAATTGCTGGAGCTGGCTTTCAAGAAGGCGGGTATTGAAGTGGATGTGAAAAATATGGAAGGCCAAATAGGAGTGGCTCTTGGCGGAAAAGACGAAGTTTCTACAGCCAAAGTTTTGGCTAAGTTTTCCAAAGAAAACAAGAATTTCAAGATACGGCAAGGGATTCTGGAAGGAAAAATTATCTCTGAAAGGGAGGTTTTAGCGCTGGCTGCTCTTCCTTCGCGCGAGCAACTGTTGGCAAAAATTGTAGGAGCGATCAATGCGCCAATGACTGGATTTGTGAACGCGCTTGCGGGAAATTTGAGAGGCCTGGTTACGGCACTGAGAGGAATTGCAGATGCAAAAGGAAATTAAAAGTTCAATTATTAATTTCGATTTCCTTGAAACAAATTTCATCTAGACATTTTTTCAATGAATTTTTCAGATTAGGTTTTTAAATATGAGATTTAGGAATTAATCGCATTAAGTAATTAAAATTAATTCACAAATTTATGACTGAAGAGGTAAAAAAAGAAACCGGAGCTGAAACTTCAGAAAAAAAAGAGGTTGAAGTTCCTGAAAAATTCAAAGCTCTTGTCGAGCAGATTGAAAAAATGTCTGTTCTTGAGCTTTCGGAGTTGGTGAAGGTTTTGGAAGAAAAATTCGGAGTAAGCGCGGCGACTCCGATGATGGTGGCGGCAGGACCAGTTGCAGGTGGAGGAGCAGAAGCGGGAGAGGCGGCTTCCGAAAAAACCGAGTTTGACGTTGAGTTAGCGGCTTCAGGAGATGCTAAAATTAACGTCATCAAAATTGTTCGCGAAATTACCGGAAAAGGTCTTAAGGAAGCCAAAGATTTGGTGGATGCGGCTCCCAAAGTGATCAAAGAAAAAGTTGCCAAGGCTGAAGCGGAAGAAATCAAAAAGAAGCTGGAAGAAGCTGGGGCAACAGTAAACTTGAAATAAAATTTCGGAAATGATAAAGCAAAAAAGGGCAGCAAGCCCTTTTTTGCTTTTTGAAAAAAATAAATAAAAAGGGGAAAGAAAATGGAACTTATTTGTAAGGCAGTCTGTGTGAATAAGAAATCCGATGGGACTTGTAGCTTTTATGCATTTTCATCGGAAATAGTAATTAGAGAAAACGGTCTCTGTGCCGGATACAAGGCACCGACGACCGAGGAGCTTGCTCATAACGGGCGAGCTAAATATTAAACTTATAATTAATTTTATATCTAATTTTTCTTTTCCTAAGATGTCATCTTAGGAGAATTTTTATTCGATGGTGAATTTTTTTACTTTATTTTCTTGAAGCAGGTATACCGCTTTATTTTTTTCATCAACAACAAAATCTTTCACACCGGAAATTTGAACATTCCAGAATTGACTTAAAATTTCTCCCCTTTTTCCGTATTTAATAATTCTGTGATTTTTATTGTCAAGAACATAAATTCCTTCTTTTTCTGCTTCGGAAAATATTTTATCAATAACAAGCGGAATATTTGGTTTTTCAAGAGTGATTGTGTTGTCTATTTTTCCTTGCAGAAAAGCAGAAATCTCGCTTGAGCTGGCGGCGAAGAGATTGTCGTTGATCGCAAAACTTTTTGCATTTTTTATTATGTCTTGCCCGTTGCGAATCCAATTTTGTCTTTCGCCAAAGCCGCCCTCAGCGCGGGGATAGCGGTAAACCTGATTGGCTTCTGGGTCGAGAAGATACAAGTAAGTGAGATAAGTTTCCATATCAACTGCCTTGAGGTTGGGAGGAAGAGAAATGCTGTTTTCTTGAAAATTTTTGTTGGCGGGCGTGAAAGAGATAATTTTATTATCTTCGGTCAAGAAAAAGAGGCTTTTAAGATGAGGCATACTTGCCGCCAGCTTGAAATTACCAACAGCCAAGTTAGACTTTGCCTCCTCAATTTTTTTTGAGACAGGGTCAATTTTTAAAACGGAAAAGTTTTTCCTAGGAATAACATAAAGAGAATTTTCTAGAAGTGATATTGAAATAGCCGGCTGATTGAGGCTGACAATTTCTTCAATTTCCTCAATATTTTTGACATTTATATCATCAAGGTTTTGCGGGCGAGACACAGATTGGATTGGCTGAGAAGCTATTTCTTCGGATGCCTTTTGTTTTTCGCTTCTCTTTTTAACAAAAACTGCGAAAGTATAGGATAAAATTCCTAAAATAGTTATTCCGGCAGCAATTTTTTTCAAAAGCGCTTTGTTTTTCCAGCTAATCTTTTTCAGTTGAGAAGAAAGAAAAGAAAAAAGAATTTTCGCTTTAGGGAAAAGGCGCTTTATCCCAAAAGAAATCTTGGTGGCAAAATGGCCGAACTCTATTTTTCCAATAAAGCTTGATAGCAAAAGAGAAATTTTCTTTATTCCTCTCTGCAGAATATTATGAGCGTCCGTCTGCAGAGCCGTTGCTCTGCGGGTAGGTAGGCCCCGCCCGATGTCACTCTGTGGATGATTAGCTGGAGGGGGAAAAGTTTCCCTTTTTGCCTCGAGGGGTTCTGTTCTTCTAAAGAAACGGCTGAATACTCTGTGCGGTCTGCCTGCTGGCAAGCGGATAAACTTGAGGAGCTTCGTTTTTTGCCATAGTCGGAGAAATAAGCTTTTCCAATTGTTTTTAGGAAGAGCAGAAGTCAATATTTCCTCTTGGAGAAGAGCCCTTTTTTGTTTTTCTGAGAAAGAATCTAATTTTTTAGTATGTTTTTCGGTCTCCGTGCTAAAAGAAGCAGGTTCTTGATTTTTTTTCTTTTCAACAGTCGCACCTAAAGAAGAGAGCGGTTTTATCTTGGAAGGGTCGATTATATCTACTACGATTGTTCCGGCTAGTTCGCTGTTAGTTTGAAGAGAAACTTCCAGGAATCTTGGAAATTCCTCACGAGAAAAGTGAGAAGCGTTATGGCGAAGCTCCTCCTGGGAAAATATATCTGTCAAATCATGAGTACTGAAAATGAGTTTGTCTCCAATTTCAAGTTTGCCGCTTGAGATACTAGAAAAAGTTTTGAGAGGATGAGGCGCAACCCTTTTTTCCTTTTCAAGTTCATCACTTATCTTGGCAATTTCATTTCCTCGGATTAGAAAAATTGACGTGTTTCCTAAACAGGAAAAATAAAGATTATTCCTTTCAATTGCTCCGGCGGCAAAGTTAATTTTTCCGGTCCAGTTTGTGACACCGTGGCGAACCAATTCTGCCAAAGCCAAATTGGCTTTCCGGAGACTAGCTTCAAAACTTTCTTCTGCGTTGCGGTGAGATTTTGCAAAGTATTCTTTCTTTATAACAGAAACAAGGAGATTAGAGATATAGGAAGAATCTTCCGAGCGATCGTCAATTTTGATAATTCCGAAAAGAGAGCCAAGTTTTTGCTGTTCGAAATTTTCGGGAGGGAAAGAGAAAACCGTGGCAAAAGGGGTAAGTTCGTTTTTAGAGCAAATAAAGATATCATTAATCACTTCTTGATATTTTCTCTCCCTAACTTTTTTGAGAGAGGTGCTCATTTGAATAGGCCTTCCATTTTCAAAAATTTAAGCCTATTATAAGAGAAAAAGATAAAAAAATCAATAAATTTTGAGTCTAGAAGAATAGGCTGACAAAAGGAAATTATCGCAAAGCAAGAAGGTGAAGCTAAAAGTGGCATTGTGGACATTTTTTCTTTTTGGATTTATACTATGACTAGCTATTTTTTCAGTCAAAAATTAACTTTCTCTCAACATGTCCGAGATATTTTCGCAACTTTTTGACTCGCGCGCCCGGGCAAGGCTAATGAAATTTTTTATGCTTAACGACAAGGGGGGTTACACTGTGGCGGAAATTGCTAAAAAGAGTCAACTTACTTCTCGGCAAGTTAGCCGGGAACTTGGGCGTTTGGAAAGAATAAAGATGATTATCTCGCGATCAAGAAAAGGCCATAAGTTTTTCGAGACCAATCGTAACTTCATTTTTTATCCTGAGCTTAAAAATCTTGTTATTAAATCAAATACTCTTCCCGAATGCCGAAGCCTTCGCCGGATTAAAACACTAGGAAAAGTGAAATTAGCTCTTATATCCGGTATATTTCTCAATTATCCAAAAGGCCGAGCTGATCTTTTGATTGTCGGAGACGAATTAAGCCGAGCTAAATTGAAACATCTTCTTGAAAGTCTTGAAGCGGAAGTAGGAAGAGAAATTAACTACTCAATTATGAGTTCGGATGAATTTAAATACCGCACGGATATGCTCGATAAGTTTATTATGGAATTTTTAGAAGGACCTTACGAAGAAATTGTTTGTAAAATTCCAAATCTCAAAGAAATTGCCAATAGGCGCAAGTAACTTTTTAGG
>CAZHTL010000110.1:0-13686 GCA_964535415.1 uncultured Bdellovibrionales bacterium
TTAGCATTTCGCGAGGCACAAACTTTTATACTATCATTTTTGTGTCTTCGTTTTTTCCAAGATAAGTTTCACGGAAATTCAGAAAGTAGTGAAAATCTCAAAGCCGCTGGATCACGCATTAAACGCGGAGTAATAAAAAAAATTCAACAACTAATTTTATTTTTTGCTTCTTGTTGTTCCCATCTCTGTTTTCACGAGAATAAGCTCAGAGGGAATTCGATTTTTAATATCTTATTTTCTTGGTCTACGCAGAAATTAAATTTTTAGGAAGATCCACTAACGTTATCTGTACAACGGTAGTAAGTAACGCATAGCTATTAAGGTTTCATTTAGACTCCAATATAAATTTCTAAAACCTTTCAGCTTTTCTTTCACCTCTTTCTCTCTCCAAAATACCATTCGTAAATTTCTTTTGTTACAGGCACAGCTGTTGAATGTCCTTCTCCGCCTCCCTCAGCCAAGACCACCATTGCAATCTCTGGATCATCATAAGGTGCAAAAGAAATAAACCAGCCATGGGTTTTGTTTTCCTTCCCAAATTGAGCTGTGCCTGTCTTTCCCGCCACTTCGACGGGAAGACTATTGAGCAAACGCCCTGTTCCAGAAACGACTGTCTGCCGCATTCCCTCCCTGACTACTGAAAGGTTAGAGGGAGAGATAAAATTCCTGCTCAAAATTTCCGGATTTATTTTTTCTTCCGTTCCATCATTCTTCTTGACATAACTCACAAGATGCGGACGATAAACTGTCCCGCCGTTAGCAATCGCCGCTGTATAGTTTGCCAGCTGAAGCGGAGTAGCTGTGTCAAATCCCTGACCAATCGCCGAGTGAAAATCATCTCCTTGATACCATCGCTCTCCTAACTTTTCTTGCTTCCAAGATTGGTCTGGTATAAGTCCACTGGCTTCTCCCGGAATATCAATTCCTAAAACTTTTCCCAATCCAAAAAGATTGGCATATTTTTTTAGACGATCAATTCCCAGAGCTGGAATATTTTCCCAACCCCCACCAATTGAATAAAAGAAAACATCGCAGCTCTCCGCAATCGCTTTGCGTACATCCGTCAAGCCATGCGTCTTCCAATCGGGAAAATTGTAGCTTCCAATCCTGAGGCCGCCTCTGCAATTAACAGTCGTCTCCGGAGAAATTACTTTTTCTTGAAGAGCCGCCGCCGCTACCAACGGCTTTAAAGTTGATCCCGGTGGATATTCTCCAGAAATGGCACGATTGAACATCGGTCTATTCTCATCGTTAAGCAGTTTTCTATAATCCTCAGGCGAAATGCCTTGAGCGAAAAGATTGTTGTCAAAACTAGGAAGACTCACTAAAGCCAAAACTTCTCCATTCTTGGGATTGATAGCCACCGCCGCGGCTGTTTTCGTTCCGGTTTGAGAAAGCATATTCTCAAGCCTTTCTTGAATCTTTTCTTGAAGATCGGCATCCAAACCCAAATGCAAATCATTTCCTTTGATTGGATTTTCTGTCCCCAAATTTTTCTTGATGTTCCCCACTGAATCAACCTCCACTTTTTGCTTTCCATCTATACCGCGCAAATACTTTTCATAACTTTTCTCCAACCCCATTTTGCCTATATAATCCGTAAGAAGATAATCTGGATGATCTTCGAGTTCTTTGGAACTGATTTTTCCTGTATAGCCCATTACCAAAGAAAAAACATTCCCTTTTTCATATTGTCTAACGGCCGTTCTGTCTAAATAAAAACCCTTGAGTTCGTTTTTCTTTTCTGCAAAAAGAAGAACTTCCTCTTCACTGATATTGCTTTTTATGAGAATTGGGTTTAGCGAATTAGCGTCTTGAGAACTAACAATTGCCGCCACATTTTGGTCATTTATTCCTAAAAGCTCGGCTATTTTTTTTATCTCTTGGTTTTTTTGAGAATCTTCTTTTGGAAAATCAGCAGGAACGAAAATAACGTCAAAACTAGGAATGTTCCTTACTAGCTCTTTGCCATTTTTGTCAAAAATAATCCCCCTTGGCGCTTTGATAGCAATTGAACGTACTCTGTTTTCCCTTGCCATCCGCCCATAATAATCCCCTTTCACCACCTGGAGATAAAACACTCGAAGCACCAAAATCGCAAAAACTAAAATCGCCGAGAGTCGAAAAAAACGAAGTCCCCAGCTGTCAATTGGCTCACTAATCATCATCTCCGATTGAAAGCCGTTTTCGCCAAAATTAGTCACGTCTTCAATTTCAATTTCTTTCCCCTGACGTCTTTTTTTGAAATATTTATTGAGGATCATTTGATTCTTTCCTTAGATACCATCTTAGAAAAATACTTCTTATCTCCTTATGTCACTCCCACAAAGGCAGAAATCCAGAAAATAATAAGTGTCTCAAAGCCACTGGACTCCGTATCAAGTGTAGAATGACAAAATAATTCCAAAGGCTAATTTTATCTTTTGGTTCCTTTGTCAGTTCCTTTCATTTTCACAGAGATAAACTCCGCTGAAAGCTGGTTTTTTAATATCTTATTCTTTCGATCTATATCTATGTACAGAAATTGAGCTTTTATTAAGATTCCCTACCATTATACAGATAACGGTAGTGAACAAATGGCATTCGATCTCCTCAGTAAGTTCTGAGCTCTAAAATCTTGAATTGCTTGAGCCGCAGCAAATTGAAAAGGGCGTTAAAAAAATCAATAAATCTCTCTTTTTCTTTTTTTATTCTATTCCTTTGGTAAAATCATTTTGGAGTTCTCTAAAATCCGACGGACCAAAAAATAAAGAGGAATCACTAAAAGAGCAGTCCAGATTGTTTTTAGGATATAATCCGTTCCCGAAGAAGAGAAAAGATGAACAGAATTTATGTCTGTGAAAAAAAATTTTTCAGTTTTGAAAATGAGCTCAAGCAACGCATCAAATAAAACGCTTGAAAAACCCGCCGTCAAGAAAAGAAGAATAGCAAACCAATGTCTCTTTGAGCGAAATTCAGCAATTGTCTTTATTTTATCGATCAACCAAAGAATAACCACCAGCGCCAAACTTCCCGAGCCAATAATCCAAAAAGATCCCACATCCAGCCAAAACCCAGACAAAATAACCCAACCCAATGATTTTTCAAAACCTGAAATTACCGCCAGACTTACTGTTAAAGCCACAAACAAATTAGGAATTTGTCCGCCCTTTAAAAAAACACCTAGTACCGAGTACTGAAAAAGAAAAAAAATTAGAATCAAAAGAAATAGATAAAAATTTTTCATTGCTTGCAAACAAAAATTCCGTTCTTCCTAAGATGGCATCTTAGGAAAGAGCTTAACTAAAACTTTTTCACAACAGAAATCACTTTAAGGGAAGAAAAATCTACTGGAGAGAAAATAACGGCTTGCTGGAAAAGCTTATCTTCCGATTGACTAACTTGTCCAATTTTTCCAATAAAAAGTCCTCTTGGCAAACTACCTCCCAGTCCCGAAGTGACAACTGTATCTCCCTCTTTGATAACTTCTGCTTGAGAAATCATATCCATAGCAATCCCCAAACCATAAGTGCCACGAACAATTCCTCTGGCGCCTGATTCCAAAATTTCCCCATTCACAACACTCTCCTGATCAGATATCAAAGCTACTTTGGCAGTATCGGGGAAGACCTGACTAACCTTTCCCACCAAAATACCATTAGAAACAATAACCGCCATCCCCTCTTTAATTTCTCTATTCGCCCCTTTATCAATAAGAATCGAACTTCCTGCCCCAAACGCTTCTTGTCCAACCACAAAACTAGTCTCAAGCTCATACTTGTTTCTCGGAAGAAGATCTAATTCTTTTCTCAAGAACTTATTCTCTTCGGCTGTATCTTTGAGTCTGGCAATCTCCGCTTCTAATCGTCGGTTCTCTTCAATCAATTTTTCGTTCTCTTTCTTAAGATCGCCAATAGACCCAAGGAATTGAAAAAAGCCATAAACTCCTCCCGAAAAAATGCGAAAGGTTTTCATAAATGGATTCACTGCCCAAAACGCTATTCCTCGTGTCCATTTATCCCCTCTTGGGAAAGAAATAAAAATTATCACTCCTAGTAATACTATCGTTAAAACAAATTTCCAGTTTCTTGAAAAGAAAGATTTTTTCATTAGCAGGCTTTATCTCGTAAGCTGGAAGCTAAACTTCCACTATGGAAATTTAGCTTCAATATTCTAAAAACTGACTTTGTCGTATTGGGTTTCCGTCAAAATATCTTTTAGTTCATCAAGGTGCTCCAAAATTATCCCTGTCCCTCGAACCACTGCCGTGAGTGGATCATCCATAATTTTTACCGGCATATCAGTTTGTTCGGAAATAAGTCGATCAATTCCTTTAATAAGACTTCCTCCGCCGGCCAGCATTATCCCTCTTTGCATAATATCGGAAAGAAGTTCAGGCGGAGTTTCTTCAATAGTTAACTTAATATTATTGACAATTATTTTCACCGACCGAAAAATGGCTTCTCGAATTTGAGCATCACTTACCACCACTTCCTTAGGAAGCCCAGTAACAAGATCTCTTCCCCGCATCGGCATTTCCAAAACTTCATCCATTTCATACGCACTGCCGATGGCAATTTTAATGTCTTCGGCTGTCTTTTCTCCTAGAAGGAGATTAAACTCATCTCGAGCATATCGAATAATATCCTCATTCATCTCGTCTCCCGCCACTCGCAAGCTGCGACAAACCACCACTCCTCCCAACGAGATAACTGCAATTTCGGTTGTCCCGCCGCCAATATCCACCACCATATTTCCCGCCGCTTCTTGAACCGGCAAGCGCGCTCCAATCGCCGCCGCCATTGGCTCGTCAACTAGATAGGCTTTGCGCGCCCCCGCGCTCACCGCCGCATCCACTACCGCCCTTTTCTCCACTTCCGTCACCCCCGAGGGAATCCCAATGACTACCCGCGGGCGGGCAAAAAGCGCTGAACTTCCTTGGTGAACTTTCTCAATGAAATAACGAAGCATTTGCTCTGTCACTTCATAGTCAGAAACGACTCCGTCCACCAACGGCCGAGTAGCCACAATATGGGAAGGAGTTTTTCCCACCATCTTTTTGGCTTCGGCGCCGATAGCTAAAACTTGACCTGTTTTCTGGTTTACTGCCACCACCGAGGGTTCATTGATAACAATTCCTTTATTGCGAACATAAACCAGCGTATTAGCCGTTCCAAGGTCGATTCCAATGTCTTTTGAAAATTTTCCGAAGATTTTTGATAGCATTGAAAAAAAGCAATTAGCAATTTGCAGTTGGCAATCAGGACCTAGCGACCCAATTCTAAACTACAAATTACCAATTACTTAAATTTTTGTTTTTGCTTTTGGCGCTTGGTTTTGGCTTAGCTACATTATTCTACAAAAGAAAAAAAGGTGTGTCAAAACGGCTTGGTTGCAGGTAAATTACGTTGTAGGTGTCGAAATCTACATTTATAAAAAAGCGACGTTTTCTAACATCGCTTGAGTTTAATCAAAATTTATTTTTCCCTTCATCTTTCTAAAAAAATTTTTAATTTTATTCTTAATTCCCTCGAAAGATAAAGAGAGAAAGAGTCAGAACTAGGCCGCTAAGCTATATTTGTAGACGTCGGACGTCTACAATGTCCTTTAAGAAAGATTTTAATCTTGACCTCACTACCCTTTCCTTCTTTCTATTCAATAATCAAAAGATATTTTTTATCTTTTCGAAGATATCAAATTTTGCCACGTCTCTTGCAGTGACAAGAATCATCAGCGCAATCAAAAACACAAATCCAATGTTATGAGCTTGTTGTTCAACTTTTCGGCTCACCGGAGAGCCTTTAAACTTCTCAATAAGTACAAACAAAATTCTTCCTCCATCCAACGCTGGAATAGGAAGAGCATTAATAATAGCCAGATTAACCGAAAGCATCGCCGCAAAACGCAAAAGATAGTCGAACCCTAGCTGTGCCACTTGACCTGTCAATACTGCAATTCCAACCGGACCAGAAACGTCAAGACTAACTGGCTGACCAATAACAAGCCGCCAAACCAAAAATCCCAAGAAAGAAATAAAAGTGATTGCTAAACTAAAAGTGTATTCAAATCCCTTAACTATCGCCTTGTACCATGGATATCTTGCCACTACCACTTTTGCAAGACTAATCCCCAAGGGACCTTCTCCTTCCGGAAAATCAACTCGGGGCACGCCGGAAACTTTCAATTCTTCTTTTCCTCGTTGAATCTCCAAGGTAACTTGATTTCCCTTATTTTCCCTAATAAAATCCTGTACTTCTTCCACTGATGTAAATCTTATAACTTTGTTTTCTTTTCTCGCTCCCAAAATTTCGTCTCCAGCGCGAATTCCCATAGCTTCAGCCGGCGTTTCTTTTCCCACCTCTATAATCTGAATTTTTTCACTCCCTATCCTCGCGCCTTTGACCTCCTCAGCAACCTGAGGAACTCCCAGCCAAAAACCAAAAGAAAACAAAACGGCTGCCAAAAGAAAATTCATGGCTACTCCCGCCACCAGAATTTTCGCTCGAATGAAAGGTGATTTTGCCGCAAAACTTCGAGGATTTTCTTTTTCTTCCCCATCTTCTCCCTTTATTTTCACAAAACCGCCGAGAGGAATCCAATTGAGGGAATAAACCGTTCTCTCTTCTCCAATTTTCCTTGCCTCTCGAATTTCTTCAATTTCTTTTGATCCCCAGACTATCCTCCTCTGACCTTTTTTGTTGAAATAAATGCCGAATATCCTTGGCGGAAAACCAAAGCCAAATTCTTCAACTTCTACCCCGTTTCTTCGCGCTGACAAAAAATGCCCCAACTCGTGGACAAAAACCAAAAGACCCAAGACTAAAATAAAAATTAAAACGGTAATCATAGTGGCAAGCAACTGATGAAAGCCAAATTTACTTTCTTCCTTAAGATGTCATCTTAGGAAAACAAGTTATTTTTCGTATTTGGCTTTATTAGTATTTCGCAATGTATAAACCTTCCAATTTCTCTGCTACACTTCTCTTATCTCTTTTTCTTTTTTCTCTTTTATCTCCTCAATTTTTTCGTTATATTCATCTACCAATTCTTGCAATTGATCCTTTCCTCTGAATTTTTCATCTTCGCCTAACTTTCCTTCTTTTACCATATCCTGAATTTCGTCCCAAACTTCTTCCCGCGCTTGCCTAATTAATACGCGGGATTCTTCGGCATACTTTCCCAAAATTTTGATCAATTCCATTCGCCTTTCTTCGTTAAGAGGAGGAATAACCACTCGGATTACCTGACCGTCATTCGTCGGATTGAGCCCTAGATCTGATTCATTCAAAGCCTTCTCGATATCAACCAGGTTATCTTTATTCCACGGAGCAACAACTATAAGACGCGGTTCCGCAACAGTGATGCTAGCCACCTGTTTCAAGGGACTCTTCGTGCCATAATAATCAACTAAAATATTTTCCAGTATGGCGGGATTAGCTCGCCCGGTCCGAAGTTTAGCAATCTCTTCCTTGAAACGCTCAATTGCTTTTTCCATTTGAGGACGGGCTTTTTGTACGATTTGCTCAAGCATAAATTTATTTTACGAATTACGAGTTTGCGAATTGCGAATCTTCTACGAACATATGAATGAATTTTAAAAACTAATTCTTAATTGGCAAAATAAATTATTTTTTATTAAGTCCCACAAAAATTTGCGCTGGATTTTGAAAATTATACTGAACCGTTCCTAGCGTTCGATTAGTATTAAATTGAACTGGAAGCCAATTTACTCCTCCATCAATAGTTTTATACAAAGCTTGGGCTGCCGTGCAAATAATTTCATCCGAATTTTGAGGATTGATGGCAATAGACCAAATACTGAGTTTGGTAGGATCATTTAAGGTTTTTATAACTTCCCAGTTCTCTCCACTGTCTCGACTGCGCAAAAGTCCTTCAGAAGTACCTACATAAACCCAGCCTTCACGATTTGGATCTGTTGCCAAAGAAACTGCTCCACCAAGGCCACCCCCAGCTAGGAAAGTTTCATCTCTCCTTCGGCTCAGCTTTTCAAAATTTTTTCCTTTATCGATCGTTCTCAAAACTCCTGTTCGAAACAAGACAAAATAAACTGTATTGGAATTAGCATTATCAAAAGCAATCTTTGAGATTGCCTCCTTGTTTTCCGTCCAATAAACACTTCTCCAAGTTTCACCGGCATCTTCTGAAAAAATTATCTGTCCCTGATCTGTTCCAGCAAAAATATTCGAAGAATTTTGGGGATCAATAGCTAGTGAAAGCACCAAGGTGCCATTAGCTGGCTCTGTATAAATATCTTTCCAGGTTTCTCCTGCATCAGTAGACTTCAAAATTTTTCCCCTTTTTTCAATTACTGCCACAGCATAAACAACTTTGGGATCAAAATAATCAAATACAATTGCGTATACTTTAGTGGGAGTAAATCGAGAAACTCGAAGTTGTTTCCAAAGCTCTCCTCCATCGGATGATTTGAAAATGCCGCTTGTTTTTGAGCCAGCATAGATTTCATTTCCATTTTGGGGATTGATTGCCAAGCTCAAAATATCCACTCCACTGATCGTTCGATTGTTTTCGGCTTGATTTTTTGGAATAAAAGTTTTTCCCCCATCGTCTGAACGAAAAACACCTCCGTCACTTCCGCCGCCGGCGAGAGAACAACCTGAAAAAAATACTACTAACCAAATCAGCAAAGCAAATTTTATTTTGTTTTCCATAAGTGGATTATAACATATTAGTTTCGCTGTTGGGAATATTGCCGTAGGCGGTCAGCCGGTTCTTAGTCTTTAGCTGCCAATTTGTTATTCTAACAGCCAAAGACCAAGGACTTGTCCTTATGACTTATTATAAGTATTGCAGCCAATGACCTTATTATTTTTCACCTATTTCTAAAAACAATTTTTCGCCTACTGCCCGAGAGCTTGCACTTGAATATTCAAGCTGATTTATTGATTCTCTCACTCTTTCGATGATTTTCACAACTTTTTCTATTTTACTCTTAGACTCATTTTGCAAAACCAGCTTTCGCAAACCCTCCGCCGCAACTACTTCCCAACTCCTAAGAGAATCAATGAATTCATTTTTATCCCGGCAAGTTTTCTCTATATAATCAAATTTTTCAGAAATATCCGCTTTCAGGAGACGCTTAAAACTCTCGCGATTTTCTTCTTTCCAGTCAGGAAGTATTGTTCGAGGGAAACGCAAAATAGCGCAACGTGACGAAATGGTAGGCAGAACCGATTCAACATCTTCAACCAAAAGAAAGAAAAAGGTGTTAGCAGTTGGCTCTTCAAGTATCTTGAGAAGAGCATTGGAACTTTCCTCATTCATTCGGTGAGCTTTTTTTATAATACAAAATTTCCCTTGAAGCTCATAAGGAAAATACCTAAGTTTTCGGCGCATTTCGCGAACTTGTTCAATAACAATTTCCTTTTCCCGGATTCTTCCTTTTTTATCCTCGATCTTTTCCGGTTCCAAAACAATAACGTCGGGATGAATTCCCTTTTTGGCTTTTTCTAAAAATTCACCCTTGTCAATTTTTGGGAATAATTTTTGGATGAAATAAAAAACTGCCTCCCACTTTTCTTTCTCATCTGCTCCAGAGAACAAGAAAGAATTCAATTGCCGCGAAGAAGTTGCTAAACGATCGAGATAAATTCTTATTTTCTTATTCATATATATATTATATCGTTTTCAAGATTTAAGTTTAAACAGTCCCATTATTACATAGTGACGATCGTCGCTAAATGTAATACCTTTTATTAGTTATCCGAAAGTTTTTAACGTTTACGTTTTTATCCTCTGCTCCTGAAATATATTATCAAAACAAGCAAACAAAAATTCACCTAAAGGCAAGGGGCTTTCCTCCATTCCCGGAAAAGGGGATTAAAATTTTCAACTACCTTTTGATGATAAGTCCATTATTTCCCTAAGCACTCTCAAAAAATTTTCCTGAAAATTCTCTTTTGAAAAATTTCTCGCTTGAGCGCGTATTTTAACTGGATCATAAAATTTCTCATTTTCCCTGAAACGACGAACAGCATCAGCAAAAACTTCAATAGTTGGCTCATTGAAAAATTCTCCCGTCTCGCCTTCAATAACTGTCTCTTTCGCTCCCCCTCGCCGCAAAGCAATGACTGGCTTTCCAAAAGACATCGCCTCTACTGGCGCGATGCCAAAATCATCTTCTCCTGGAAACAAAAAAGCTCGACAACCAGCATAATATTCTTTTATCTTTTTATCTGGCAGCCACCCCAAAAACTTTGTTTTTGGTCCCGCAATTGACTTGAGATACTTAAAGTATTTTGGTGAACCTTCCCCAATCACCAAAAGCGGCAAACCTAGCTTATTCATCCCTTCCACCGCTATTTCTATTTTTTTATACGGCGAAAGTCGGGAGACAATAAGAAAATAATCTCCGGCTTCACTAGCAGTAGACGTCGGACGTCTACATTGTAGACGTCCGACGTCTCCATTCACATCTACCGGCGGATAGACTACCGCACTTTCCCGACCATAATATTTTTTTAGGCGCGCTTGGGTGTACTTTGAATTAGCTATAAAAAAATCAACCCGGTCAGCCGCCACTCGATCCCAGATCCGAATATAATTAAGAAGAAACCGAGCCAAAAGCCGCCTCCGCGAACCTAGGTTATGCTCGTCAAGATATTTTTCATTCCAGTCCCATACATATCTCAAAGGACTATGGCAATAGCAAATGTGAATGGTCTTGGGTTTGACAATTATCCCTTTAGCAAAAGCGCTCGAAGAAGAAATTACTAAATCAAAATCCCGCAAATTAAATGTTTCTGGTGCCGTCGGCATTAGCGGCAAAAGCCACTTATGGCGCCTTCTTAAAAAACGGGGAAAACTTTGCAAAAACGATGTCCTGACATCTGCATTTCTAAACTCCCCCCGCATTTTTTCGAAATCATAAAGTAAAGTATAAATCGGTGAGTCGGGAAAAATCTCATGAAGCGCCTTCAATACTCTCTCTGCTCCGCCGTATTGATTGAGAAAGTCGTGAACAAGAGCAACTTTGAAATTTCGAAGAAAATTATTGTTCAAAAAAGAGTTACTCATATAACAACTAGCAGGAAATCGGGCGCTACAATAAAAGCGTCTCTGCCAATCCACATTACCCATTTATAAATTACTAATCACCTCCGCAATTTCCCCAGCGCACTTTTCCCACGAAAATCTTTTTACATTCTCCAGTCCTTTTTCTATTATATCATTTTTATAGTTTTCATCCGAGATCAACTTATAGACTGCTTCGGCAATCGCCAATGGATTCTTAGGATCAACTAAAACCGCGCTGTAATCATCTCGTTCTCTAGAGAGACAAACTACTTCTGGCATCGAGGAAACGCTCGAAGTGACCACCGGCGTTCCCATGCTTTGAGCTTCCAGAATCGGCAAACCAAAACCTTCATAGAAGGTTGGAAACAAAAATACCTCCGCTTTTTTCATTAGCTCAAATTTTTCTTCATCGGAAATGAAGCCTAGCAGGGAAATATCTTCCTCATATTTGCTCCTTTCAATTTTATTCTTGATAGTCTCTTCTCCGTATCCGAACTTCCCCGCCAAGACCAGCTTGTGTGGCAAATTATATTTTTCTTTCAATATCTCAAATGCTTCAATTATCCCGCAAATATTTTTGCGTTCTTCCAGTCTTCCCACAAAAAGTAGAAATCTTAAATTTTGAATTTTGAATTTTGATACTATTTGAGACTGGGATTTGAGATTTGGGATTTGATCATTTATTCCCTCATATATCACCTTTATTTTCTTCTCTGGCACTTCATACAGTCTCATTAAGTCTTTTTTCGTATTTTCGCTTACCGCAATTATTTTTTTCGCCCAGCGACAAGAATTCCTAATTGACCAGCGCATATATAATCTTTCAAAAAAAGAATAAGCTTGAGGACAAAATTCGTATTCCAAGCCATGAACAACGACAACTGTTTTAGAAGAATAAATAACAGGAACGGTATGCGCTGGAATAAACAAAACGTCTACCGGACGAAATAGCATTTCTAGTGACAACCTCACTTGAGTCCAAAAAAGAGGCGCTCGAAGAAATTTCACTTTCCAATTCTTTGGCAATTTAAAATCCGGACAATCATTTACCGCCGGATTACAATACAAAATTACTTGTTTGCTCTCCGAAAACTTGGCGGAGGAAGAATCATCTTTCAAGTTATCCCTCAAGTGCTTGATAACCTGATAAGAATACTCTTCAATTCCTGTTCTTTCTTTTTGAAAAGCGCGGGAAGCGTCAATACCAATAAGCATAATATATACACAACAATAAGCAAAAAATTATAGTTTTGAAATTATTGCGCTCTGGACTACTTTGCTGGACAGATTAGCCTACTTGAAAAACCCTGATTTTTCGCAAGATCTTAAAAAGACTGTGACTTATACGCTTGAACAACTTCAGCGATTTTTCAGAAAACTCGCTTTGAGTAAAGACTTTATATAAAGCAACGAATCAAAAAATTTTAAATCTAATTCAAATGCGCCAGTCTTCTTTTTGCTAAAAAATACGGCACCGAAGTTCTCAATCCAAAGCGCTAAACCCTAAATAATAACTAAATTCTAAATTCAAGTGACTGAAACTTTTTAATTTTTATTTTAGAGATTTAAATTTGTTTAGGATTTAGAGGTTATGATTCAGAATTTATTCACTTGCTCAGCATAATAGTTCGTTTGTATAAATCTAGATGTTCCAGGGCAATTCCGGTTCCCTTCGCAACACAAAGAAGAGGCTCGTCCGCCACATAACAGGGCACCCCAGTAGTTTTTGTAATCAGCTGATCCAAATGCCGAAGCAAAGCTCCGCCTCCAGAAAGAATCATCCCTTTGTCGATTACATCCGCCGCTAATTCCGGCGGAGTCTCCTGCAAAACTTTTTTGATAGCGTTGATGATTTCTCGAAGTTCATCTTGAATTGCCTCCGTGATTTCATTAGCTGAAACCCGAATATTTTTGGGAAGCCCCGCAATAAGATCCCGCCCCCGAACTTCAACATATTCATCTTTTGCTTGAGGAAGGGCGCTTCCAATCGCAATTTTGATTTCCTCGGCTGTTCGTTCCCCAATCGCCAAGCCATGCTTCTTTTTTATAAAGTCAGCAATAGCCTGATCTATTTTGTTGCCTCCTACCCGCGCGCTGTGAGCCGCTACCACTCCGCCAAGAGAAATAATGGCAACTTCACTTGTTCCTCCGCCAATATCCACAATCATATTTCCCGCCGCGCTGTTAATCGGAATACCCGCCCCAATTGCCGCTAAGATTGGCTCTTTGATAACATAAGCTGTTTTGGCTCCGGCTTTCAATGCCGCATCCACCACCGCCCGACGTTCTGTTGAAGTAACTCCCGCTGGGATGGAAACCATCACTTCCGGCTTGAACAGCCGAAAGCTTCCACTTACCTTATTAACGAAATAACGAAGCATAGCTTCGGTAATCCGATAATCCGCAATTACACCATCTTTTAGCGGCTTCTGGGCAACAATAGATTCAGGCGTTCGACCTATCATTTCCTTAGCTTCATTTCCAACCGCTAAAATCTTGTTATCTATAAGAGAAATAGCCACCACTGAGGGCTCATTGACCACAATTCCCTCTCCCGGAAGATAAACAAGTGTATTAGCTGTTCCTAAATCAATTCCGATTTTTTTTATAAACAAAGCTTTACAATTAGTAATTAGTAATTAGTAAGAAAGA
>CAZHTL010000111.1:0-7134 GCA_964535415.1 uncultured Bdellovibrionales bacterium
CCGTTTCCACAAACCATAAGCTTTCCTTTATTTTCCAACGACTGAACAATTAATTTCTTGGCTGAATCAAGAGACTCGAAAAATTTGTCATTTTTGACTAAATCAGCTATAAATTTTTCTGTTTCATTTATTTTTTTCCTCATAAATTTTGTTAATAGCCTTATTTAATCCAAATTATCCTGAAACCACTCAAAGGTTTTCTTGATGCCAGCTTGAAAGCTAGTCTTGGGTGTCCAGCCAAACTCTTTTTTTATTTTTACAAAAGAAAGACAGCTATTTCTTTGCTCGCCGGCTTTGGCAGGCCCATGATTTTCTTGAAACTTGCCTTGAAAGTAGCTGTTTATCTCTCGAAATAATTCGTTTACGCTTGTTTCTTTTCCGGTTCCAACATTGTAAATACCGACTTTCTCAAAATTTTCAAGAGCCAGTAAATTAGCTCTCACAACATCTTCCACAAAAACATAATCTCGAGTTTGTTTTCCGTCTCCATTGATAGTGGGTGTTTGATTTTTAAGCATTTTATTCAAAAAAATAGCTACTACTCCTGCCTCACCATAAGGATTTTGGCGGGGCCCATAAACATTGGCATATCGAAGAGAAACAAAATTTAATCTATGAATTTGATGATAATAAAACAAAAATTTATCTACCGAAAGTTTGGCAATTCCATAAGGAGAAAGTGGCCATTCTTTTTCTTCTTCCGAAGTAGGCCGGTTTTTTGTATCGCCATAAATGGCTCCGCCGGTTGAAGCGAAAATGAATTTTTTCACTTTTTCTTCACAGGATTTTTGGATAAGATTGATGCTTGCCAAAATATTGTTTTTCGCGTCAAAAAGAGGATTTTCAACCGATTTTCGGACATTCATTTGGGCGGCTAAGTGAAAAACCACTTCCGGCTTTTCTTTTTTCATTATCTTTTTTACGGATTCAAAGTGAGTAAGATCAGTTTTATAAAACTTAGCTCTGGGGTTAATATTTTTTTGAAATCCGGTACTTAAATTATCCACCACAACAAGACGATGCCCTTTGGCAATAAGAGCATCCACCAAATGGGAGCCTATAAATCCCGCTCCGCCCGTTACCAGTATTTTTTGAGTTATCTTTTTTTTCATAGCCTTAGTCTTATAATTTTCCTTAATCAAAGCTAAGCTCTCGGGTTCTTCTAGAGCTTAGCTTTATTATTTCACTTCGCTTTCCAAAAAATAATTTTTCCCCTGTATTCAATATTAACCGGAAGGCCGAATATTTCTTGAGAAGGCTCGAGGAAATTATTGCTAATCATTGCAGATCCCGCCGGAGTTTTTTCGAGATGGGTATACCAACTTTTATTTTCTTCTTCGGAAACAGCCAAATATATATTTTTGTATTTAGAGCGATCAATTAACGGCAAGTCTTCGGCGTTGAAAAAATAGACCGCATTTTTTCCTAAAATTGTTCTCAGTGGTTCGGAAAGAAGAGAAAATCCGCTTCCTGCAGCAAGACGATCCACTAAAATTAAATCATCCGGCCCGAATTTTTGAAAAATTTTTTCCACTTGAGGAAGAAAATCCTTGTTTTCTGACAGAGGGATAAAACGCCAGCTTATGAAGCTGTTGGCGGCAATAAGAGTAGAAAGAGTCAGATAAAGAAAAATTTTGTGATAAAAAAAACGGTTAAGAAAATAAACGGAATAGAAAATAAGAGCTGGAAAAACAGCAAAAACGAAGCGGCGAAGCATCCAGGGATCATCAAGCGAAATAAGTGGTGAGATGAGATAGAAAAAGGAAGGAAAAAGGATAAAAATTACCAAAAATTCTGGTTTTGACCAATTTTCTTTTATTTTTCGGGCAATCAAAAATATTCCTGTCAGCCCTAAAACCAAATAAACCAGGATATTATAATTGAAGAATAATCTCAAAAGATGAAGATACAAACTTGGAGAAGGAGTGGAATCTTTTGTTGAATTAGGTAAGAAAGTTTTGGCTACATTTTTCAGACTGTCGGAAAGAGCAGGGAAATTTAGAAAGACATAGGCCGTTGCGAGAAATAATGTTGAAAGCAAGAGAAATTTGCGAAGGTTTTTAGGGAGGTGGAAAATTTTTTTCCTGTCAAGAAGAAGAATATAAATCACAGCTAGGGCAAAGAAAATGATTCCTTCGATACGGGTGAGTGCCGAAAGAGCAAAAGCAACTAAAGAAACTTGTAGACGTCCGACGTCTACAAGTTTAGACGTCGGACGTCTACAAGAAATCAAAAAGTAAATTCCTGTCCAGATCAGAAAAAGCGTGAAAATTTCGGTGAGAGTGTATTTGGCAAACCAGAGAAAAGGAAAAAAAGTGGCAGCAACAAGAAAACCAAGAAAAGAAATTTTTTCAGAAAAAAATCGACGCAAAGTCAGCCAAAACAAAAACAAAAACAAACCTAAGGGTAAAAAATTGGCATACTGAAGACCTTTTAGCCCCAGTATGGCATAAAAGATAGCTAAATAAGCAATATAAGTTTTTGGAAAGCGGGTGATCAATTTTCCCTCTCGAGTGTAATCAAATCCGGGATAATTGAGAGCTTTTCCTGGTCCGTATTTTTGAAAAAGATCCTCCGAAAGTGGAGCTGAAAAAGAAAAAGATTTGTTTTTTACTAACTCAATAGCAGCGGTCGCAATAGATCCTTGATCTCGTCCCCCAAAAATAGTTGGGGTAGCAAAGTAGCAAGTTATAAAACTAATAAAAAAAGATAAAAATAAAACAAAAAAAATCTCTGTATTTTGCAGTTTGTATTTTATAATTTGCTTGAAAATTGACATCAAGAGCTGGAAATTCAGCTCTCATCTTGGAAGCTAAATTTCCTGACAAAAACTTTTAAAAAATTTAGAAGCTAAGCTTTTTTACTACGAAAGTTGGCTTTCGGAAACTTTTCAGAAAAACGTTGCCAAAAAGCTTTTTCTAAGTTATCATAAAAATATGGAAAATACAAGATCAAATCCTTTCTTATCTATTGTTGTTCCCCTTTATAATGAGGAAGGAAATGTAGAAGAACTGCATAAAAAAATTGTGGAGGCTTGCGAAGCGCTTGGCAAGACTTTTGAAATTATTTTTGTTGATGACGGAAGTACTGACAGAACCAACGAAATTTGCCGAAGATTGTCGCCTCTCAAGCTCATTTCCTTTCGCAAAAATTTTGGCCAAACAGCCGCTTTCGATGCGGGAATCAAGAATTCAAGAGGAGAGATTATCATTACAATGGATGGCGATCTTCAAAATGATCCGTCCGATATTGGAAGGTTGATTGAAAAGCTGGAGGAGGGATATGATGTTGTTTCTGGTTGGCGAAGAGAAAGGAAAGATCCTTTGATGAAAAAAATCTTTTCGCGAACGGCCAATATCCTTCGAAAAATTTTGATTGACGATGGAATACATGACAGCGGCTGCAGTCTGAAAGCCTATCGACGGGAGTGTTTTAATGATATCGATTTATTTGGCGAAATGCACCGCTTTATTCCGGCTCTTCTCAAGATTCAAGGCTTCAAGATAACAGAAATTCCAGTATCCCATCATCCCCGAATTCACGGCATGACAAAGTATAACTGGAAAAGAGGAATAAAGGGATTTGTAGATATGATTTCGGTTTGGTTTTGGAAAAAATATGCTAATCGACCTCTTCATCTTTTTGGCGCGGGAGGTTTAATTATATTTTTTTTCGGGATTACTATAACCCTAATACTAGTCATAGCCCGTCTTTTTTACAATACCCCAATATCAAATAAAATCTGGCCACTAGTAGCTATTTTTCTAATTTTCATGGGAATCCAGATCTTTATCTTTGGACTTTTAGCTGACATCTCTGTTAAAAACTACTATAAAGCGCAAAGAAAGATGAATTATAAAATAAAAGAAATTGTGGAAAACTGAAAATGAATTTCAAAGAAAAAATAATCACAATTTTCATTTTTTTTGCTGTTATTACGGCAAATTTTTATTTTGGATTTAGTCGGCTGAAAAACTTTTCTGGGGTAGACGAACCATATTGGTCCTATGGACGAGTTCCCACTTTTTGGAAAGCAGTAAAAACAATGAATTGGAAAAAGACCAATATTTCCGACAAACCCGGCGTGCCTCTTGCTATTGTCTCTGGTGTGGGACTGCCGTTTATCGGCGCAAATCCGAAAGACTACAAAGCACTTCGTTATGAGCCAAAAACTCCTGAACAACTCCAAAAGATCAGGGACATTTATTTCTATCTGCGTTTGCCTATTTTTCTTTTCACCCTAGCCACTCTTCCTCTTTTTTATTTTCTAATCAAAAAATTTCTTGGAAAAAACATCGCTCGCTTTTCACTGGTTTTCATGGGTTTATCTCCGATTCTCCTTGGCATTTCTCTCATCATCAACTCGGATGCCATACTTTGGATTCTGACAGCTCTTTCCACTCTTTCTCTTTTTGTTTTTTTTGAGAAAAAAGAAAAACAATATCTTCTTCTTTCAGGCTTTTTTCTTGGTCTCTCTGTCATCACAAAATATGTCGCTAATATCCTTTTTGTTTACTTTTTCCTGATTTTCCTTTTAGAATATATTTTCCAATCCCACCGTGAAGTTTCAATTGAAAAATACTTAAAACAGACTCTTTTTAACTACATTCTTCTTTTTGTAACAGCTATTCTAACTGCTTTTGCTTTTTTTCCTGCCACTTGGGTAAATTTACACACCCTCTGGAATGCAACTTTGGGGAATAAAGTTTTTTCTCTTGCCGGGCCTTTTTTTGCGGGAATGATTATCTTTTTTGCTCTTGATATTCTTGCTCTGAGAGCCAAATTTTCAAAAATAATCTTCAGTTTCTTAGTGAGTTACAAAAAAATTATTGCCAGGGCATCAGCTGCTTTTTTTATTTTCTTTGCTTTTCTTGTTTTTTTGCATATCTGGACACCACTAAAAATTTTTGATCTTCAAAAAATCATTGCTTCACCAAAAGGAATCGGAAAGAATGGAGTATTTTTCAAATTTCTGGGAGCTTTTTCGGCTGATTTTTTTAGCCTGCTTTTCAGTATCTCACCTTTGATTTTACTTTTAGTTTTGTTTGCTATTGTTAATATTTTTCGCCAAAAAGAGCTTGGGCGTGAGACAATCACCGCCGTTTATATTCTTATTTTTGTTTTCCTTTATTATCTAGGATCAACCGCCAACGGAGTTATTGCCACGGTTCGGTATCAAATTATGAACTACCCTCTGATTTTTATCCTAGCTGCTATCGGAATTCATCAATTTCTTGAAATAGAAAATTTCAAAAAAAATATAGCCCCTTCTGCAGTTCTGGTTAGTTCTTTCCTTTTGCTTCTGGCAAGTCTCTATTTTGTAAAGCCTCATTTTTTAGCTTATGCTTCCGAAATTTTGCCTAAAAATTATCTCGTCAACTTAAAAGAGATGGGGGAAGGTAGCTACGAAGCAGCCAATTACCTAAACAAATTACCTAATGCTCAAGAAATGAAGATTTGGTCAGATAAAGGAGCGGTCTGCGAAGCCTTTGTAGGAAAATGTTTCATTGACTTTAAGTCACAAGTGTTTGAAGAAAACAAGATTGATTATTTTGTCATTTCTACTGATCGTCGCTCTCGAAGCTTCAAAAGAATCGGGCTACTCAAGGAAAAGGTTGACATAAAGAGACTCTATGAAAGCAATAATTATGCATTTGAAGTAATCATTGCCAACAATCCTAATAATTTCGTGAGAGTTTATCCAGCCGCGGAATTTTTAATAAAAAAATGATACGAGATAAAATTGACAGCCTTGTTGAAAAAATACTTGGCAGAAAAGTAAATAAAGGGATTTTGCAATATTTTCGCTACTTGATTTGCGGAGGAACAGCCACATTAGTGGATGTGAGCTTGCTATTTTTTCTCACCCATATTTTTCATGTTTACTATCTTATTGCCGCCGCAATAAGTTTTGCAACAGGAATCATCGTCAATTACACTCTTAATATAATCCTAGTTTTCAAAAGCAGTGGAAAAGTAAAAAAAGAATTTTTTCTTTTTGCTCTGATTGGCATTGGCGGGCTTTTTTGGACCGAAATCATTCTCTGGATCTTAGTGGACAAGTTGAATATTTATGTTATGTTTGCCAAAGCTATTGCTATTGTTTTGGTTCTCCAGTGGAATTTTTTTATGAGAAAAAAGTTTGTTTTTCCGGAGAAGCCGGCTGGAGCAGAAGACGTAAGTTTTTATTAATAAGGCAATGCAAAGGTAAATTTCTAAATGATACAAAAAACTATAATTAATTATTAGATCATATGTCGGAACAAAAAAAAGCTCAAAAAAAAGTTGCCGTAGTTGGCTATGGCTATGTGGGAAAAGGAGTTTATAGCTTTTTCAAAGACAAATTTGAGACGATCTTTTTTGATCCTTATATTGAAGGATCAGCAACCAAGGAGGAGATAAATTCAGCCGATTTGGCAGTAGTTTGCGTTCCTACTCCAATGGGCAAAGATGGATCGTGCGATCTTTCAATTGTCGAAAAGACTTTTGAATGGTTAGATACCCCACTCATTCTCATAAAAAGTACTATTCCGCCAACAACTACTCAGAAGCTTTGCGAAAAAACAGGAAAAAAGATTTGTTTTTCTCCAGAATATATGGGTGAAGGTGGTTATTTTGTGCCTTTTTGGAAATATGCTCATCCAAAAGACATGAAATATCACAGCTTTCAAATCATTGGCGGTGATCGTGAAACAGCTTCAAAAATAATGGACTTTTTTGTTCGGGTTATGGGCCCGGAAGCCAAATTCTATTTAACTGATTCAACCACAGCTGAGCTAGTGAAATATATGGAGAATTCTTTTATAGCTACAAAAGTTACTTTTTGCAATGAGTTTTATAATATCGCTCAGGCTTTTGGAGTAGAATACAAAGAGCTCCGAGAACTTTGGCTGCTTGACGAACGAATGGGAAGAATGTTTTCAGCGGTTTTTCCCGATGCTCGAGGTTTTTCTGGTAAATGCCTTCCTAAAGATGTTAATGCTATTGTAAAGGCGGCTGAAAAAGCCGGTTACAAACCTAAATTCATCAAAGCGGTACTTGAGAATAACGATAGAATTCAAGGAAAAAAAGGGAATAATTGATTGTTAGTACCCTCAGCGTTTTTTTTACCTTCTAAAAAGCAATTTGTTGTGA
>CAZHTL010000112.1:0-5456 GCA_964535415.1 uncultured Bdellovibrionales bacterium
GCTTATTTGATAGGAGCGATTGTCAGTCTTGTCTTAATTGCTCTCAAGAAGAAGACTTGGAAAAGTCAAATTCCTTTTGGACCTTTTCTGGTAGCGGGGACTTTGATTGTTATGTTTTTTTCAGAGCCAATTCAATTTTGGGCAAACAATTTTTTGAATTTCAGGTATTGAAAAACTATTGAACCTTTTTAATTTTGGGGATTTAGCAGATACCATAACTGGCACTTGAATACCCAACACCTAATTCCTAATTTCCAATTCCTAACAAAATTTCCAGGATCCCGAATATAAATTTTGAAATTAGACATTTAGCAATTGGAATTTTTATTAACAATTAAAAATCATTAGGTAGAAAAATTGGTATTATGATTTTTTTATTTTTCAAAAGAAAGAAACAATCAGGCTTTACATTAGTTGAGATTCTTGTGGTTATTGCCGTTATTGGTATTTTGGCCTCGATGGCGCTGGTCAATACTGGAAAAAATCTTGACAGAGATTTGCGCCAAGAAGCCGAACGACTGACGACTTTTTTGCGCGATGTGCAAAATAGGGCGTTAGCGGTTGAAAATGTTTCTGGAGCCACAGAGAAAATCTGCGGTTTTGGAGTGCATAAAAATTCAGATAATGAGCTTTGGGTTTATTATATAAAGACTGATCTTGATAATAACTGTTCAAGCGTATCAAAAAATTATCCCGGCGGGGCAGAAGACCCTTACAAGATAGATACTTTTATTTTCAAAAACGGCGTTATGGCAGATGATTTTTCCGACTTATTTTTTCTCTCTCCGTATGGGGAGGTTTATTACAACGATGAACTCGTAAATGACACAAATAATCAGGCCTCAATAACCCTAAAAAAAGAAGGTTTATCAGTGGCTGTGAGTATAAAAGAATCAGGGAATATTAGTTTTTAGTTGCAAGGCGGCAGAAATTGGAAAAAATATTAATCATTTTTTGAAATGAGCTCTTAAGTTTTTAGATCAATGTTTTCTAGACTCAAAAAAAATAGGCGATTTTGCAAACAAAAATCAAGAGGCGGGTTTACCTTGATTGAGCTTCTCGTCACTATTTTCTTTGTTTCGGTGGGACTGGTTGGTGTCATTGCTTTTTTCAATTTAAGTATTGAAAGCAGTACTGAAGACAAAAATGAACTGATTGCCGCGGGGCTGGCGCAGGAAGGAGTAGAATTAGTGCGAAATATTGTAGATTATAACCATCTCAATGGCGATGATTGGTGGAGGGAATTAGTTGTGAATTCGGTCGCTTCAAATAGTAACTGTAAATCAATTGATTATGAATCCCTTTTGTCTCATGATTGTATCACGGCTAATCATACGCAGGTATGTTTGGATAATAACTCCCGTTATTTTCAGGATAATTCTAGTTGCCACGGGGCAGTAAAAACTAGTTTCACAAGGGAATTGGAGATTTCTGGACAGGATATGAACGGTTCAGGAATTGATCTCAATAATGGAGATTGTCTCAAAATTGAAGTCAAGGTATCTTGGGGAGATAGAGAAGCAAAAGCTGTTGACATCATCTGCAAACCGCGAGAATGAGAATTTTTAGGAACTGCTTAGCTTTCTCGATTCATCAATTATCAACTTTCAAACAAGGAAAAATTGATAATTGAAAATTGTTAACAAGGTTTACCCTAGAAAGCAAAACAAAGATTATGTTTAAAAAAATATTTCTTAGAAAAGGCTTCTCTTGTGGCGAAAAAATAAATGCGGGACAAGGTTTCACTCTTATCGAACTTCTGGTGGCTATTTTCATTTTTTCTCTCGTCACAATTGCAATTGTTTCCGTTTTTGTTTTCACGGTGACGGCTTATGGTAAAGCCAAAGCTATCAAAACAGTGAAAGAAAATGCTCAATTTGCGATGAATTCAATCGCTAAGGATATACGGATGGGGAAAATCGAGAGCTATTATAAAGTTGGGGTGGGAAGCACAGCGCCCCTAGACGGAACATTGAAGTCCTATTTAGTTATTTCGAGAAACAGGGGAGGGAAAGTTTGTTATCACCTGGATACCGTAAATAATTTTCTGGGAGTTCAGGAAGGTATTGGTGGCGATAATTCTTGTTCCAGCAATTCTAGTAGTTATAAAAAATTAATTGACCTTTCTCAAACAGGAATGGAGTTTGCCAACTCGGCCGGTTTTTATAGTTGCCCTAGCACTTTTGGGACTCCATCGGCTTGTCCGGCCGGAGCAAATTCTGCCAATCGGCGCGGCTGGGTGGAGATGAATTTCAATATCAAAATGAAATCAGGAAGTGAAATGGAAGCGGATCAAATCAACATTCAAACCATTGTTTCCTCGCGGGATTATGGCTGGGGGGAAATTTCTCCTTGACGGAAATTTTCTAAGACTTAGCCTTAGTAAAGTTAAAACTCCTAATATTCAATGTTAGGAAATAGGTTTAAGCATTGAATATTAGAGTAAATTTAAGACTATGAAACAAAAAGGGAAAGGTAAAAGCAGCAAAAAAAATCCAAAAAAATCAAAAGGTTCGGCTCTTCTTCTGGCCACCATTCTTCTTTTTGTGGTGCTAGGAATGGTCGTGACTCTTTCCTATGTAACAGTGATGGAGCAAAAAATGAGCGGAAAGACCAAAAGTTCAGTCGGAGCTTTTTTCAACGCTGACTCTGGAATAGAATGGGCACTCAACAAAATCGTTTCGGGTTCGGGAAGTATTAGTGACGTTTTTGGAACTTCCGTTCCTGGAAACGGCATAGATTGTCCTGATTTTGGCTCTGGTTCTCCGTGTAAGGTCTATCTTCTTGACGCTGACGGGAAAGTCATCACAGCTGACGCTTCTCTTGAAGACATCAAGGCTGTTCGTTCCGTTGGAACTCAAGGCAATGAAGCCGCGCGAGCCATTGAGGCGGCAGTGGCGGGAAGTGAATCTGGATTATTATCCGGTTGGTGTACCGAGGGAGGACCAGGTAATAACAATGGAAAATGCACTCCTTTTACCAGCTCTTATCCTCCAAAACCACCTGCCTTTTGTAATAACGCTACAAATAGATGCTCATGCCCATCTGGATACTCTGTGGTTATGTTAGGGGAGTATGCGGGTTATGAAGGTTCGAGTCAGTGGAGATTTATTTTTAGTTGCTATAAAAACTAACTACCTCTAAGGTTTAACTTTAGTAGCTTTAACTCATTCCTAACATTAAATGTTAGGAAAATGAAGTTAGGAAAATGAAAATCAAAGAAAAAGAGCGAATTTTTGTATTTTCGCTCTTTTTGTGTTATCCTAACATTAAATGCTAGGAAAAAGGTTGGAAAGAAAAATATGAGAAAAGTGGCGCTTGTTGAAGACAATTATTATCATATCTATAATCGTGGCGTTGATAAACGGGATGTATTTTTGGATGACAATGATTACTGGAGGTTTATTATTTCCGTTGTTCTTTTAAATGAGAAGCAAGACGGATTGATGATTAGGTGGCGTGATTTTAGAAAAAGCAACAAAGCAAGCACTCTTGCGGAATTCCTAACATTAAATGTTAGGAAAAGAGAACCGCTTGTTGAGATAGTGGGATACAGTCTTTTGTCAAATCACTTTCACCTTCTTTTAAAGCAGATATCAGAAAAGGGTATTGAGAAATTTATGCAAAAATTGGGCAACAGCTATACTAAGTATTTTAATGAAAAGTATCAGCGCAACGGATCCCTTTTTCAGGGTACTTTCAAATCCAGTTATATTGAATCAAATAGTCAGCTACTGCGCATGTCGGTATATGTGAATTGCAATAGCGAAATTCATAAAGTATCTTCTGCTAGGGAATATAAATGGTGCGGTTATCCTGAATATATTGGCAAAACCAATAGTAAATTATGCACAAAAAAAGATATCTTAAGCCATTTTAAAAATAAGAGCGATTTTCAGGAATATGCTAATGAAAATATTTTAGACTTTATGGAAAGGAAAGAGGATCAAAAATTAATTTTTGAATAAATTTGGCTTTCCTAACATTTTCCTAACATTAAATGTTAGGAAAATGTTAGGAAAAATGTTAGGAAAATGGATATTATGGATAAACAGAAGGTAAAACAGCGAATTGAAAAACTGCGGCGAGAAATTGACAAATTTCGCTATCAGTATCATGTGCTGGATCGCCCTGAAATCTCCGATGACGTTTATGATTCGCTGATGCGGGAATTGAGAGAGCTCGAAGAAAAATATCCGGAGTTCAGAAGTCCCGATTCACCTTCGCAAAGGATTGGCGGTAAACCGCTTGAAAAATTTGAAAAAGTGAGGCATAAGCATCGCCAATGGTCATTGGATGATGCTTTTTCCCTTGAAGAACTCAAAAAATGGGAAGAGAAGATTCTACGGATGCTGGATAAAAGTTTTATTCGAGATGAGACCTCGAATAAGTTGGAATATTGTGTGGAATTAAAGATTGATGGGCTCAAGATTATTTTAACCTATAAAAAGGGTTTGCTGGTGCAAGCGGCGACCAGAGGGGACGGTGTGATTGGCGAAAATGTAACTGAGCAGGTAAAAACAATTCAAAGTATTCCCTTGAGATTAAATAAACCGCTGGATGTAATTGTCGTTGGGGAAGCCTGGATGAAAAAAAGCGACTTGGGAAAGATAAACAAAGAGCGGGAAAAAGAAGGATTGCCACCCTTTGCCAATTCGCGAAATGCCGCGGCTGGCTCAATTCGCCAGCTTGATCCCAAAATCACTGCCAAAAGAAAACTGAATTCGTTTATATATGATATTGATGAAATAAACTTCAAAACTCAAAGCCCAAAGCTCAAAACTGCGGCAGGAAAAGAAAAATTTCCCGAAACTCAGATTGAAGAGCTGAAAGTGCTTGAGGATTTGGGGTTTAAGGTCAATCAGCATTATAAGTTATGTAAGAATCTGGACGAAGTTCAAGATTTTTATGAATTATGGAAGCACAAAAAAGATAAAGAGGAGTATGGTATTGACGGTCTAGTAATCAAGGTTAACGATAATGAAGTACAGCGCAAGCTGGGTTATACCGGCAAAGCTCCCCGCTGGGCAGTAGCTTACAAATTCACTCCAGAAAGGGTTACAACAATTGTAGAAGATATCAAAGTGCAAGTTGGGCGAACAGGCGCGTTGACTCCGGTAGCGCACCTGCGGCCGGTGCAAGTGGCTGGCTCAACAGTTTCTCGGGCAACGCTTCACAATGAGGATGAGATAAAAAAGCTGGATGTGAGAATTGGCGATACGGTGGTAATTCATAAAGCCGGTGATGTTATTCCGGAAATCGTGGAGGTTTTGAAAAATTTGCGAGCCGGAAGGGAGAAAAAATTTCATATGCCGACCCGATGTCCGATTTGCGGAGGAGAAGTTAAGAAAGAAATCATTAAAGAATTGCCGAAGGCTCAATCTTCAGAACTCCGAAGATTGAGCCTTCGGATGCACGGAATTCCTCAAGGTCGAACCTTTAGCGCGGCTCATTAT
>CAZHTL010000113.1:0-3226 GCA_964535415.1 uncultured Bdellovibrionales bacterium
GTTTTGGGACGCTCTAAAGCCTATGAGTCGATTATCAAGGGAGAAAAAATCAAGAGTCCCAATGTTCCGGCTTCTTTTAATGTTTTGGTCAGTGAGCTGAAGGGGCTTTGTCTCAATGTTGAATTGATTGGTAAAAAAGAAGAAATAGCCGATGAAGGAGAAGAGAAAGATAAGGATAATGAGAAAAGTTAGAGATTTTTTAGAATTTTTTACCTAAAGATAAAATTTTTATAATTCTCACAATATGACCCAATCCTCTCTTTCTAAATTAACCGACTTTGATTCTATTCGACTGTGTTTGGCCAGCCCGCAAGATATTTTGAGCTGGTCGCGGGGCGAAGTAACAAAGCCGGAGACTATCAATTATCGTACCCAACGTTACGAACGGGACGGTCTTTTTTGCGAAAAAATATTTGGACCAGCCAAAGACTGGGAGTGTTATTGCGGAAAATATCGAAAAATCCGTTATAAAGGTATTATTTGTGATAAATGCGGAGTAGAAGTGACTCGTTCCATTGTCCGTCGGGAACGAATGGGACATATTAAGCTAGCCGTTCCAGTTTCTCATATTTGGTTTTTGCGCGGGGTGCCTTCCAAGATTAGTTTGGCGCTGGGAATGTCTGCTCAGGATCTCGAGAAAGTAGTTTATTTTGCAAGCTATATCGTTATGGAAATTGATGAAGAAGCGCGGAAAGATACTTTGGCGCGCATCGAATCTGAATATAAGGGCAAGCAAAAGAAGCTCAAGAAGGAGGGACAGTTAACGGCTGAAAAGACAGAAGAATTGAAAAACGCTTATCAGATGGCTCGGGATGAGATCAGAAACCTGAAGCTACTCCAAATTCTTTCCGAAGTTGAGTATTTCAACCTTTCTTTGAAATACGGCCATGTCTTCAAAGCTGGTATTGGGGCGGAGGCCATTCGCCAACTTCTTGAGAAAATCAATCTCGAAGAAGAAATTAAAAAGATTGAGAAATCTCTTCAGGAGGATAAGTCTGCTGACAGAAAGAGAATGCTGAAAAGACTGAAGCTTTTCCGAGGAATGAAGCAATCGGGCATTCGTCCTGAATGGATGTTGCCTACCGTTATTCCGGTTATTCCTCCCGATCTGCGACCAATGGTTCAACTTGATGGGGGCCGCTTTGCTACTTCGGATCTTAATGATCTTTACCGTCGTATTATTAATCGCAACAATCGTCTCAAGAAATTGATTGAAATTGGGGCGCCGGAAGTAATTTCCCGTAATGAAAAGAGGATGCTTCAAGAAGCAGTAGATGCTCTTTTCGATAACAGTGCCCGGCGGGGTCAAACTTCGGTAGCAGCTTCTACTGGTCAAAGAAGAGCCCTTCGCTCTCTGGCTGATATGCTCAAAGGAAAGCAGGGTCGGTTTCGGCAGAATCTTCTTGGAAAGAGAGTAGATTATTCTGGTCGCAGTGTCATTGTGGTAGGTCCTCAGCTTAAGCTTCATCAATGCGGCCTCCCCAAGAAAATGGCTCTCGAGCTCTTCAAACCTTTCATAATTAACAAGCTTATAGAAAAAGGATTTGCCCACAATGTTCGTTCGGCTGGCAAAATGGTTGAATATGAAACCGAAGAGGCTTATGAGATGCTCGATGATATCATTGAGCATCATTATGTTCTTCTCAATCGCGCGCCCACTCTTCACCGTTTAAGCATTCAAGCTTTTCAGCCGGTATTAATTGAAGGGAAAGCCATTCAAATTCATCCCATGGTTTGCGCTGCTTTCAATGCCGATTTCGATGGCGATCAGATGGCAGTTCATGTTCCTCTCACTGAAGAAGCTCGAGAGGAAGCCAAAGAAGTTATGCTTTCTTCTAAAAATCTTCTGAAACCAGCCAGTGGTGATCCAATCACTATTCCCTCTCAGGATATGGTGCTGGGCTGTTACTATATGACTCATATTGTGAAAGGCCGAAAAGGAGAAGAAAAGATTTTTTCCGGAAAAGAAGAGGCCATCTTAGCCTATAACACAGGACATCTTGACCTCCAAAGCGAAATAGAAATTCAACTGGAAGGGAAAAGAGTAAAAACTTCGGTTGGTCGTGTTCTTTTCAATGAAATAGTTCCTGAGGAAATAGGTTTTGTTAATCAAGAGCTTGATAAAGGAAAACTTCGGGAATTGGTGGGAAAGTGTTTAACAATGACTTCTACGAAACGAACAGCCAAGTTTGTAGATGATCTCAAAAATTTAGCCTTTAGTGTGGTTACTCGTTCGGGAATAAGTTGGGGGATGGATGATCTTTTGGTTCCGGAAAAAAAGAAGGAAATTGTCCAGGAGGCTGAAGCTCAGGTCGATCTTATTAATAAGCAATTTGAAATGGGACTTCTTGCTCCCGCTGAGCGAAAAAACCGCATCATTGAAGTTTGGAGTGAAGCCAAGAACCGCATTACCGAAGCTGTTCGAGAGTCTCTTGATAAAGAGGGACCGGTCTATTCAATGATTTATTCTAAAGCTCGAGGAACAGAAGCAGTGGTAGTTCAAATGACCGGAATGAAGGGACTCGTAGCGGGACCCACCGGCGAGACAATCGAACTTCCTATTCGTTCTTCATTTAAAGAAGGCTTCAATGTTTTGGAGTATTTTATTGCTACTCACGGAGCTAGAAAAGGGATGGCGGACACAGCTCTTCGCACCGCTACTGCGGGGTATCTCACTCGGCGCTTGGTAGATGTTGCTCAAGATGTGGTGGTGCGCGAGTCGGATTGTGGTGACAAGGAAGGAAGCTGGATTTATCGCGAGGATTCAGTTATAGCCGGTATTAGTTTTTCTTCGCGAATTGCGGGTCGGATTCTTTTGGAAGATGTCGTTGATCTCAAAACAAAGAGAGTAATTGCTCAAAAAGGCGAAATGATTACTAAGAAAAAAGCAGAGGAGATCGAGAAGAAAGGAATTGAAAAGGTGAAAATTCGCTCTATTATAACCTGCAAAACTCGTCGAGGAGTTTGTCAAAAATGCTACGGGCTTGATTTGGGAAGAAATGAGCTGGTCGAGATTGGTCAGGCAGTTGGAATTGTGGCTGCTCAAGCTATCGGCGAACCAGGAACTCAGCTTACGATGAGAACCTTCCATATTGGAGGGGTGGCTGGAACGGATATTACTCAAGGACTTCCTCGAGTAGATGAAATTTTTGAAGCTCGACCACCGAAAGGGGAAGCAGCTATTTCAGAAATTGACGGGAAAGTGGTTGAAATAAGAGAAACGGAG
>CAZHTL010000114.1:0-4256 GCA_964535415.1 uncultured Bdellovibrionales bacterium
GTAGTAATACCTCGCAACTTGCTATAAGGGGTTGGTTCATAAAGTTTTATAAAGTTATGAGGATTTTAACTATTGCGGCAACTCCTTTTTTTTCTGATCGTGGTTGTCATATAAGGATTTTTAATGCTGCTAAATATCTTGAAAAATTTGGCGCTAAAGTGAAAATAGCTACCTATTTTTCCGGCGAAGATGTGGGCAATCTTGACATTGAAAGGATTAAAAAAGTTAGCTGGTATAAAAGAACGGCGCCGGGATTCTCTTGGGGAAAGTTTTGGCTGGACTTGAAATTGATTTTTTTGTGCCGAAAGATAATAAAGGAATTTCAACCTGACATTATTCATGCTCATATGTATGAAGGTTTAGGCATTGGCTATGTAGCCAAAAAATTGGCTTTTAAAAATATTCCCCTGGTTGTTGATGTACAGGCAGATTTGAAAGAAGAATTTATAAATTATAATCGCCGCAACTATATTGCCCGTTGGGTGTTTGTCTGGCTCTCCCGAAAGCTAATTAATCGCTGTGATTGGTTGGTTTTGAGCAGTGAAAATGTCAGACCGCATATGGAAAAAATATACAAGTGGAAAGATAAGATTACTGTCATTCGAGACGGAATTAACTTAGACTTATTCTCTAGTTTAGTGGAACCAGACAAAAAAGAAAGAGAAAAGATTGAAGAAATTGAAAAATGGAAAAAAGGAAGCAAACTGCTGGTCTATATCGGCGGCTTAAGCGATAATAAGGGAGTCGGGGAACTTCTTGAAGTTTTTGGAAAGCTTATTCAAAATCCCTATTTTCAAACCAATAACTGGAAACTGCTCATCGGCGGTTTCGGAGAAGATGAGGAGAAGTACAAAAAATTTGTTTTTGAGAAAAAAATAGAAGATTATGTATATTTTGCCGGCAGAATAAAGTTTTTTCTTTTACCGGCCTATCTTGCACTGGGAGAAGCCGCTATTGACCCAAAGAAAAATAGCACCGAGTCAAGTGGGAAGCTGGTTAATTTAATGGCAGCTAAGCTGCCAATCATCTGTTTTGACAACGATTTTAACCGAGCCAGAGTAGGTGAAAAAGGGTATTATTTGAAAGATTTTAGCGAACTCGGCAATCTTTTGGCAAAAATTGAAAAAGGAGAGAGGATCAATTATAACTTAGAAGAATTAAGTGAGGAAAAAGAGGTTCGAAGGCTCTATAATATTTTTGGTCAACTTATTTCAGATTAGCAATTTTATGAAAACTTGGATGATAAAACTTGGCAAAGCCTGGAACGCGCTTGGGCAGGAAGGAATAATTCGGGGAGGAAAAAGAGTGATAAAATCTTTTTTTTCTCAATTCCATCGAGTACGACCGGGAGATATTTTGTTTGTAACGGCTGGGGTAGGGGACAGCGCTCGCTATCGAGCTCATAATCAAGCTGAAGAATTGCGTCTTCATGGTTTTAGGTGTTCAGTAACTATTCAAGATAATCCTTTTCTTCCCCGATACGCAGACAAATTCAAAATCTTCATTTTTCACCGGACTCTTTATACTCCCAAATTGGGAAAACTTTTTGAAAAAGCCAAAAAACTAGGAAAGGAAATTATTTTTGAAACAGATGATCTTGTTTTTGATCCCCGATATATCCAAGCCACAGAACATTACAAAAGAATGAATGTTCTTGAACGCAAGCAATACGAAAAGGGAGTAGGCGAAGAAATTTTGAAAGATCCTTATGTGAAAACTTGCACAACAACAACTTCTTATCTAGCCAAAATTCTAGAAGGTTTTGGAAAGAAAGTTTTTGTTTCAAAAAACAAACTTTCCCTTAAAGACCTTGAAATTGTGAAAAAAACCCTGACGAAGGTTCAACCTTCGTCAAGGAAAGATGGCTTAAGAATAGGATATTTTGCCGGAACCAAAGGACATGATAAAAATTTTGCCACCATTGAAAAGGTACTGATCCAAATTCTTGAAAAATATTTTCAAGTAAAACTGGTGTTGGCAGGACCCCTCAATATTAGCAAAAAATTTAATGAATTTAAGAGCCAGATTGAAAGGTTGCCCTTCGTTTCGCGAGAAGAACATTTCCAAAACATCGCCAGCGTTGACATAAACATTATTCCGCTTGAGAAAAATAATCCCTTTTGCGAAGCAAAATCGGAACTCAAGTTTTTCGAGGCAGGAATCTTGGGCGTGCCATCAGTAGCCGTTGATAATCAAACCTACCACGAAGCGATTGAAGATGGAAAAGACGGATTTCTGGCCGGAAGCGAAGAAGAATGGTTTGAAAAACTAGAAAAGTTGATTCTTGATGAAAAATTGCGAAGAAAAATGGGAAGAGCTGCCCAAGAAAAATCAATAAGTGAATATACAACTAAAAATAGCCATAATAAAGAATATTACGAATATCTAAGAAATTTTATTAGGTAAAAGATTTTAGAAAACCCAATAAAATTACTTTACCTATGGTTAATACAGCAGTCATCATAGTCAACTGGAATGGCAAAAAATATCTCAAGGATTGCTTTGATTCATTGGAAAGACAAACCTATAAAGACTTCAAAATAGTTTTTGTAGATAACGGTTCTGAAGATGGTTCAGTTGACTTCATAAAAAACAGATACTTGGGAAGTAAGTTTCCAAGCATAGAGATTATTCAGCTAGAAAAAAATACCGGATTTTGTTTTGGCTATAATATGGGCATTAAAAAAGCGCTTGAAGATAAAAACATCAATTACGTAATTATTCTTAACAACGACACGAAATTGGACGAAAAATATATTGAGGAAATAATAAATTGCGCCAAAAATCATCCCGAAGCCGGTTCTATTCAGCCAAAAGTTTTAAATTTTTTTGAGCCAGATAAGATTGACTGCGCGGGAATTTTATTGAGTATTGATGGAGTAGCGGTAAATCGAGGCTATGGCGAAAAAGACCAAGGTCAGCTTGAAAGTGAAGAGGAAATTTTTGGGGCCAATGGAACTGCTTCTCTTCTTTTCCGTGAAGCTTTGGAAAAGATTCAAATTAAAGAAGGAGAGTATTTTGACAATGATTATTTTGCTTATTATGAAGATGTAGACTTAGCCTGGCGAATGAGATTAGCTGGATTTAAGTCTTTTTTTTGCCCTCGAGCAAAGTTGTTTCATATTCACAGCGCCACAGCCAACAAAATTTTCGGCTCCAAAGCCTATTACCTTAATCGTAATCGATTTTTCACGCTTATTAAAAACTATCCGCTTTGCCGATTAATTGTTATTCTTCTTTTTTTCACGCCAATAAGATATCTTTTTCTTCTTTTTCGGATTATAATGAAAAAGGGAAGAAAGAGCGCGGAATTTTTTGGACAAAGCAAAAAAATAGCTGCAAAAGAAATTTTGCGAGGAGGAAAGGATGTGATTTCCAATATTTCCAACCTCACCAAAAAGCGCCGTCTTATTCAAGAAAATAAAAGAGTTAATGGCCAAGAAATAGCCAATTGGTTTCGAAAGTACGGCATCAAATGGTCAAAAACTTTTTAGTGTTATAGTGTTAATTGAAGAAAATGAAAAAGGCGAAAGTAAGAAATTTTTTGAGTTTAGTTGTGATTTTTGCAAGTTTTTCTTTTTTTCATTTAGCCAAAGCCGAAACACTAAAAATTGGATTTGTTACAGACTGGGAATATGGAGATCAGGAAAAATACGGCAACAAGTTGCCTCAAAAAGCTAAAAGCCATCTGGAAAATGTAGTTAATCACTATAATAATTTTTTTCATCCTGATTTAGTTATAGGTGGAGGAGACTATATTTTGTCAAGAGGCATAAACAAAAAAACAGCAAAAAAGCAATTAGGAGAGATTAATGAAATTTTTCAAAAAACAAGTGCGCCGAGACGCTATTGCATTGGAAATCACGATCTATCAGAGCTATCCAAAGAAGAGGTTCAAAAAGGCTTAGGAATCGACTATAACCACTCAATAACTGACATAAAAGGCATAAGAGTAATTACAATGGACACAAATGATTTTATTCCCGGGAAAAAGGGTAGATACGGAATCAAAGGTCGAGTTTCTGAAGAAGAACTAGCCTGGCTTGAAGAAAAGCTGAATACTGACCTACCAGTAATTATTTTTTCTCACCATAGTCCTATTAAAACAAAAAGCAAAAAAAGATGGAAAGCAAATATCTATAAAGACAAAAAATTGCGCGAACTTCTCGAAAAGAATGATAATGTCATAGCAGTTTTCAGCGGCCATAGTCCTGTAAACTACAGAACCAAAAAAAATGGAATAAACTATATTATAA
>CAZHTL010000115.1:0-13075 GCA_964535415.1 uncultured Bdellovibrionales bacterium
CTTTGGGATATTCTTATCTCTCTAGTTTCCCTTCTTATCCTGATTTACCCCTAATAAAGACTGATTTTTCATTAAATCATTTACTACTTCTTCTATCATTGTCGCAATCGGAACTGAAACAACAACTCCCATCACCCCACCAAGTTTTGCGCCAATCATGAGCGCTAAAATAACAATCACCGGATTAAGCCCCACCGCTTTTTTCATAATAAGCGGTGTCAAAACGTATCCTTCCACTTGTTGAACAAGCACAAACCAGCCTAAAACTAAAAGACCTGTTACTGTTCCGTGTAAAAGGCTGACGGCTGTTGCCACAATTGCCGAAATTACTGGTCCAATATAGGGAACAATTTCTAAAATTCCAGCCAGGAGCGCCAAAGTCAAAGCATAGGGCGCTTTTATAAAAAGCAAACCTAAGTAGTTCAAAGCAAAAACCAAGAACATTAAAAGTAATTGTCCCTGAAGCCAACGGCCCATTTTGAATTGGATTCGATCTACCAGCCCCGAAATATATTCTCGGTGCTCCTCTGGCATGAGGGATGAGAAAAATTTCTTGATTCCCTTTTCTTGAACCGACATATAGAAAGCAACGGAAAGAATAACTATAAGTTCAAATATTCCGCCAATAAAAGATATTGTTCCGCTGAAAATGCTTTGCCCGGCTTCAGAAATTTTGGCAGCGACATTTGATGTGAAATTAGCGATATTTTGTTGAAAGTTGTGCGCCACAGCGTAATCTCGAACTACCCGAAAATATCCCGATAGGGTTTCCATAAGTCTGGGAAAGTTCTCTCCTAAGGCGCGAATTTCAGAAACAAGCGGCGGAATAAAGAAAGAAAAAGCGACTGTGAATATCGAGATAGCCAGAATATAAATAACGGTAACAGTCAGCGAACGAGGAATTTTCTTTTTCTGAAACCAATCTACAATTGGATCAATAGCAGAAACAATTATAACCGAAATAAAAACCAAAAAGATAATATCCCGAACAAGAAAAAGAAACCATAGCAGGAGAAGGATAAAAATCGTTCGAAGAATTGTTCCAAGTGATACTTCAATAGTTGTGTTCATTGTGACATCTACAAACTGCGAAAACATTCCACTTTACAAAAATAAGAAGCTGCAAAAAACATATCATATTTTCGTGTTTTTTTTGTAGTTTGTAGAAACTTAAATATACAATATTTTCTCAAGGTATTTTCCATCCTCCACTGGTCCAATCAAAGCCAGATTTAATTTGTTATTCACAAAGATATTCCTTGCTACTCTTATAATATCGTTGACAGAAACTTTATCAATTTGTTGCAGAATTTCCTCTGGTGTTTCAATTTTTCGCTTTAAAAGCTCCTGCCCAGCCAGAAATCCAGCCACTTCATCCGAAGATTCAAGTGAAAGCGCCATTTTCCCCCGAAAGTTATCTTTTGCTTTTTGAAGTTCTTTGAGGCTTATCTTCTTTTCACGGATTTTTTGGATCTCCCCAATAATTGTTTTTATCGCTTTTTTAATCTTAGCTTGACTTGTATCCACTCCTGCCCGCACTGCCAGATATCCGGAATCACTATAGCTTTCGTACACAGCATTGACATAATAAGCAAGTCCTAAACGCTCTCGTACCGAAAGAAACAGCCGACTACTCATTGTTCCACCCAAGATATTGGCAAGAACCGAGAGAGCAAAGCGATCGGGATGAAAAATATCATAGGCCCGCACACCCAGTACTAAATGGCACTGATCAGTTTTTTTTCTTTTTATTTTTAACCGGGGAGAATTTTGTTTTTCAACGACTCTTGGCTTTTTCCCATTTGTTTTTTTTGATATTCTTGCAAAAGCCTTATTAACTTTTCTGACTGTTTTTTGCACATCAATATTACCCGCTACACACACCACTGTATTGGGAGCGGTATAATTTCTGCAGAAATACCTCCGAAAATCAATTCGCTTTAATTTTTTTATATTTTCCCTTGTCCCAACAACTTCCCAACCTGCCGGCTGGTCGCCATAAAGCAAATTTTCAAAAATATCTTTCACCTGAACTATCGGCGTGTCTTCATACATGTTTATTTCTTGCAAAATTACTTCCCGTTCCTTTTCTATTTCTTTTTCCTCAAGTTTAGAGTTAAGATAGATATCAGAAATAACGTCAAGCGCCAAGTCAAAATGTCTTGCTTCTACCTTAGCAAAATAGGCAGTTTGTTCTTTGCCGGTAAAGGCATTATATTCTCCTCCAACTACATCTAATGCCTCTGAAATATCCTTTGTTTTTGGCCTTTTTTTCGTTCCCTTGAAAAGCATATGTTCAAGGAAATGAGAGAGGCCGTTTGTATCTTTGGTTTCGTATTTCGACCCAGCGGCCACTGTCACAATAACTGTTACGGTATTTGTGTCATTCATTGGCGCTGTTACTAACCGTAGACCATTTTCAAAAATTGTTTTTTGAAATTTCATAAATCTTCCGACAAGAGCCCAACTCTTGTCAAAGTTTTTCGATTATTTTTAACAAAAGTCTCGTTCCCGCTCCTGAGGCCCCTTTTGCTAAAAGCTCATCGGGGTTCAGAATTTCTCGAGATCCAATATCCAGATGCACCCAGCGGGGAAATTCCTCCGCAAATTCCGCCAAAAACACCGCTCCATGAATTGCCCCACCATATCTCGGATTTCCTGATGATCGAAGATTAGAAATATCTCCAAAATTTCCTTTAATATCATTTTTATACTCCTCCCAAAGAGGCATTGGCCAAACAGGATCTCCTGCCTCTTCAGCCAGCTCAAAAATTTTATCAGCTATTTTTTCATCCTTTGCAAACAAAGCCGCCGCTCTTTCACCCAAAGCCACTCCAGCCGCTCCAGTAAGAGTAGCAATATTCACCACTAGTCGCGGGTTATACTTCTGGGCATACCCATGCGCATCGGCTAAAATTATTCTTCCTTCGGCATCGGTATTTGCCACTTCAATGGTTTTTCTAGAAATGGTTCTCAAAATGTCTCCCGGCCGATAGCTTTGACCGGAAGGCATATTCTCCACAGCTGGAATAAGCCCAACAATTTTTTTCTTTATTCCTATTTTTGCCGCCGCAATTATGGCATGAACCACTGCCGCTCCGCCCGCCATATCAAGGTGCATATCGTTCATAAAGTCTTCCGGTTTTATATTAAGACCACCTGTATCAAAGGTAATCCCTTTTCCAATCAGCACAATTGGTTTTTCTTTTCGTGACGCGAGGTATTCAAGAATAATAAATTTCGGCTTTTCGACCGACCCGCGAGAAACCCCCAAAATTCCGCCCATTCCCAGTTTTTTCATCTCTACTTCTTCCAAAACTTTCATCTTTATCGGCAAACCCTTAATTGCTTTTTTTATTTCACCCACAAGAATTTGGGGCGTCATATCTCCCCCTGGAATATTGGCTAATTCTCGACAGGCATTGATTTCTTTGCCAATAATTTGCCCTTTGCGAATTCCTTTTTTTATTTTCCCGACTTCACTTCTTTCTACAACCATTCTGATTTCATCGACAAAATTCCAACCTTCTCTCGGCTTATTTTTATACCTTATAAATTCATAATTTGCTATCTCAAAATTCTCCGCCGCTATTTCAGCAATTTCCTCTAAATCTTTACTGACCGAATCAAACTTAAGGTCTGAAAAATAAATTATTAATTTCTTTATTCGCTGTTTCTTAGCTTCCTGGATAATTCTACGGCAAAGCAAAAGAAACTTCCGACGGTTCATGTCCTTTTTTTCTGGCAACTTAACGACCAAGGTTTCTTTCTTGTCCTCTCCAATCATAAAACGGCTCTCAGGGATTTTTGGATCAATTGCAATTTTCACAAAATCATTTGGTAATTCTTTTTTTTCGCTGACTTTTATTTTTATAAGGGACTGCATAAACATTTTATAAAACTGTTATCAATTTACTTTTTTCGTCTTATTTAAGCTAAAAATAAATTTTTACGCTTTTTGACAACAAACTCGTTATCTTTAATTTTAATATAGTTAAACACTATAGACTTTTACTACGACTAGGTGTAGTAGAGCGAGAAAATATTTTCTAATTCTTCTTAGTCTTCCAATTTATCTCCCAAGTACTCCACCAGCTTATTGATTTTTATTCGCTCTTGTTTCATTGTATCTCGATCGCGCACTGTTACTGCTTTGTCAGTCAAAGTTTCAAAGTCAACTGTTACACAAAAGGGCGTACCAATTTCATCTTGCCGTCGATAGCGACGACCAATGGACTGAGTTTCATCGTATTCGCTTCTCCAGTGTTTTCTGACTTCATCCCAGATTTCGTGCGATTTTTTGACTAAATCCTCTTTTTTGGAAAGCGGCAAAATGGCCACCTTTATCGGCGCCAAGTGTTTCGGGAACTTGAGAACCACACGTGTTTCCGTTTTTCCGTCAGCTGTTGGTGCTTCTTCTTCGGTATAAGCGCCGCAAATCACCGCGAAAATCGTGCGGTCGATTCCAAAGGTTGGCTCAATGCAATGGGGAATGTATTTTTCGCCCGTCTCTGGATCAGTATAGCTCATATCTTTCCCACTAGCCTTTTGATGCGCTAAAAGATCATAGTCTGTGCGATAAGCGATCGCATGCAGTTCTTTTGTTCCAAAAGGAAATTTGTACTCAATATCGATCGTGCGTTTTGAATAATGCGCTCGCTCTCCATCTGGAATTTCACGCCAGAAAAAATCTTCAGCGCGAAGTCCTAGTTCGGCGTGATACTTCCTGATTTCCTTAAGCCACATCTCGAAAACCTTCTCCCAACCCTCGGGTTTAATAAAGTATTCAAATTCCATTAAATTGAATTCGCGCAAGCGGAAAACGAAATTTCCCGGCGTAATCTCGTTGCGGAAACATTTCCCGTACTGCGCAATCCCGAAAGGAATCCGCTTTCTTGAAGTCTGCTGGCACTGGCGAAAATCCACGAACATTCCCTGTGCCGTTTCCGGCCGCAGATAAACAACCGAAGAATGATTCTCAGTTGGCCCAATATGAGTTTTGAACATTAAGTTAAACTGTTTAGGCTTGGTGAGCTCATTTCCGTCCGGACTCTTGATTTTGTTTTTCTGAATTTCTTCCCACATCTGGTCAAGACTCATTCCTTCCGGTTTGATGCCGTGATCCTCAAGCAAATGGTCAACGCGATATCTCTTGTGCGTCACTTTGTCCTCGACAAGCGGATCATGAAAGCTCTTCACATGCCCAGAAGCTTCCCAGACTTTAGGATGCATAATGATCGTTGAGTCAAGTCCTATCATATCGGGACGACGCTTGACAAAAAAATCCCACCAATGATTACGAATATTATTCAAAAGTTCCGACCCATAAGGACCATAGTCCCAGCTATTAGCTAATCCCCCGTATATTTCTGAACCATGAAAGATAATCCCTCGTCGCTTACAAAGGGAAACGATTTTTTCCATAAGATTTTCTTTTTTCATAAGTATATTTTACCCCGCGCCAATTGACACAAAGTTATCTCTAGATCAAATTGGGTATGTCTTCACACTAACTTGCTGACAATTGGTATGGAGCTTTGCTTTACAAATATACGAATTACAAATTATAGGGATTGGTATATTCGTATTCGTACCAAATTCCTAATAAGAGATTCGTCCACTTGCTTTGAAATACCTGAGGGTTGCAAAATTTTTTTGACAGCCTTCTTACTAAATATTTATCTATATTAAAATTAAATTAACCGGCCTCAAAAAGTTTCGAGTGGGCAATTTGCAAAGAAATACGCAACACTAAAAAATAGCAGAAAAGCTTCTCTTAGTCAAGAATACCATAAAAAAAGCCAGCGAACCATAGCTAACAAAAAACAATTGAAAAAATTTACAAATTATTTTTTTCCGTGACCCAAAATAAACAAAGTGTGAATAATTTCACACTGATTGGCAACTGCCTTCAAAAAATCAAGGATTTCACGATCAATACTATTGTCTTCCTGAAAAATCAAAAAGGCTTTTTCTTCGTAGGGCTTTGAACCAACCGAAGGCAAAACGCAAAGGCTCTTTTTATTGCAGAGATTTTTGTTCTGTGCCATTTCAATTATTTCCCGATTACCAATATTTATCATTTCCTCTCCAATTTTACTTTTAGGCAAAGCTACCCGGTGTTCAGCAACAGTTTGCATAATCTGAGTGTTGATTATTCGCACCATCATCCATTTTTTACGACTAATAGAAAGAGCTATGTGTAATATGTCGTTCAAATATTCTTTAACTTCTTTTTTGGTTGCGGGAGTTTTAACTTTCTGCAAAAAATCTCTAATAAGAGAAACTTCCACGTTCAATTTTCCAAGATAAGCAAAGGTTTCCAAAAGCTCTTTTTCTCTTTTTTGATATTCGCTTTCCAGCTTTTTAATTTCCTTTTCTCGAGTAGCGATTGCTTTTTCGTAAAGACGGAAAATATTCCAAGCAAGGGAAACTTGAATAAAAAGTAAAACGGCTTCCCAAGTTTCTTCAGCAAATAAATAAAAACCCTTCCTGATAAGAAGAGGTGTAAATATAATTGTCACCACCAAAACCAAAAAGGCCAGCAAAAAAATATTTCTAAATTGTTCTATACTAGGCCAACGGGCAAAAGCCATAGGCTTAAAAATTTTAACATAAGCCAACTTTCAAGCTTAGAGAGTGAAGCGTCTTGAATTTACACACGAAGCATCCGTCTATCTCCTCGGGGAAGCGGAATCATCCGAAGCAGAAAAGAAAGCATTTTACCCTACAGGCAGGTGATCACTCGCGGGGTAACATCCGAAGGGCTTCCCTACCTACAATCCTGCTAAGGAGGACAAAGCTGCTAAGGAGTAAATGTTATTTAAGCTGAAAACTCTCGACAATCCTTTGAACATAGGTGCAACCATCCTTTTCTTCTTGCTCATCTTGAGAACAGCTTTCTGATTTTGTATACGCCCAAACCCATTTGTCTTTTTCGCCTAGTTTTACCCCTGCTTCATTGCATAAAAAGCTGTTTCCTTTTTTACAACTCTTTTCTAAATCTTTCCACTCCTCAACTGAGAATCTTCTTATAGCTAAAATTTCTCTATAGCATTCATCAAAAGAGGTAGGATTTCCAGTATTTTTAGTGCTAACATACACTTTTAAAAATTGATTGCTAAGAGTATAATCCACCAGACTCCTTACAAATCCTACTCGGTATATCCACTGACCAAAACCAGGAGGAATAATCAACTTAAAATCAAGAGCTGAGTCATCAAGAGTATAAACTTCATTTGAGGATTTTATACCAGCCCTCACGGGATTAGTTGTAGCTAATTTTTTTACAGCGACTGGATTACCTTCTAAATTCTCACCCCTCATAGAGAGAGAAAAGAGAAAAAGATAAGCCGAAGCCGAAATCATTGCGATTAAGAAAACCAAAGAAATTTTGAAGCGAAAATCTTCTTTGGCTTTTGCCAATTTTTTTCCCATGAAAGCACTTTTTCTTTTTGTTTTTATCCTCCTTCTCATTTTGTTTTTTCCCTATTAATAAATTCCGTTAATAAAGACTTTTATTCAGCGATAATTTAAAATAGGACAAATTATATTTAGGCTCTGCTAAAATTATACAACCTTCCCAAATCAAACGCAAATAGCCAGTTGATTTATTTCCACTTAATAATCTTTAGCTCATTTTAATTAAAATCGGATAACTATTCACCTACAAGATAGAGCTAGTTCTACATTTTTTCATCAGCTCTAGGTAAAATTTCAAATTGTGAATTGTCGCTAGGCGTCCAGCCAGCGGCTCATCTACAGAAAAAAGATGTCTGAGATAAGCTCGAGTATAATTCCGGCAGGCGTAACAATTGCAGTTTTCATCTAAAGGAGAAAGGTCCTTTTTGAATTTTTTGTTAGTGATATTAATAATCTGATAGAAATTTTTCCTATTTCCCCAAGCCCTCAGGTTGCCCCAATTGCCTTTTCGCAAAAACAGCGAGCCATGACGTGCGTTTCGAGTGGGAATAACACAATCAAACATATCAACCCCTGCTTTTACAGCAGAGACAATTTCTTCTGGCTTTCCCAGTCCCATAAGATAACGCGGCTTATCTTCAGGAAGCATAGGCAAAACCCACTCTAAAACTTTTTTCATTTTTTCTCGCGGCTCTCCTACCGCCACTCCGCCAATAGCATAACCATCAAAACCTATCTCCAGCAATTGCCTCGCGCTTTCCTGCCGCAAATCTTTGTACGTCGATCCCTGAATAATACCGAATAATAAGGGACGCTTTGGCTTTAAATTATTAACTTTAATTTTAAATTTCGAATCAATTCTTGAATTTTTGAATTTAGAATTTTGAAGTTCCTTTGGAATTTGGAATTTGGAATTTGGAATCTTCTTTGTGAGATATTCCTTGCATCTTTTTGCCCACCTCGTCGTGAGCTCCAGCGATTTCTTTGCGTATTCCCATGAACACGGATAAGGAGGACATTCATCAAGAACCATGATAATATCACTTCCAAGTGCCAGCTGAACTTCAATTGATTTTTCCGGAGTTAGAAAATATCTTTTCCCATCAAACGGATCAAAAAATTCAATTCCTTCTTCGGAAATTTTTACTTTACTTATTCGACTTACTCGACTTACTCGAGACTTCGCCTCGAGTTTGCTTGAGGCGAAACCTCGAATCTTCTGTTTTCTGCCCAAAGAAAAAACTTGATACCCCCCTGAATCAGTCAGGATCGGCCCCTTCCAATTCATAAATTCTTGCAGTCCGCCTCCTTTTTGAATTATTTTTTCACCGGGTCTCAACCACAGATGATAAGTGTTCCCTAAAATAATTTCGGCACCGAGATCTTTTAGTTCCTCCGGGATCAAATTTTTCACCGCCCCTTTTGTGGCAATGGGCAAAAAAAACGGTGTATTAACAACACCATGCCTTGTATATAATTTCCCTATTCTTCTCCCTTTTATTTTTCTAATAAGCTGGAACATAACTAAAATCCGGCAAGCAGCTAGTAAGTCACCTGATTATAAAAGCATAGATACTGCCACTCTGCAACAAAAAACAAAACTGTCAAAATAGTTTTAGTTGCAAGGACTGTTTAATAATTTTTTTCTTCAATTTATTCAAGTTAAAATGTTTTTTAAAGCTGGAAGCTAAGCCTCTGTTATAGAGGTTTAGTTTTATTTTGCTTTTATAAACTGGAAACTAAACCTTTCAATCACCCTTTGACAACAAATCAAAGTTATGACTAACAACTAAGCTAACCGTTAACGACTAAAATAATCGCTTGATTATTTGTCCCTCTCCGCTAAATATCATGAATGCCTGTCTGCCGACGAGACAGGTAAGCCCGAGAAGCTTCATTGTTCCACTACCCCTGAACTTCCAACACTTAAATCCTCTGTCAAATTAGTATCTTTTTCGCCCAGCCGAACTTCTAAGTTTTGTTCCGTGAAAGCATCTTTTGCTGAAAAAACAGTACTTTTAATAAGCTTCGGATACTGACCAGCTAAAGTCGCTGGCGGGCTTAAGCCAATTTGAAAAATCAGCTCTTTGGGATTAGTAATCACCCCTACCCCTGCCGGCAAAGATCCAATATTCCAAGTTATTTCATTGGTCCGATCGTTGTAATCAACGTCTGCTTCTCTTGGCAAAAAATTATCTTTCCAGGAAACATTGGGAGCCAACGTCACAACAATTTTCCCGTTTGTAATATCATTGAAAAGGTTTTCCGCCTTAAGATGAATCGTAAAAGTTGTTTCTTGTCCTATTTTGAGAGGAAGAGGGCCAATATTTGGAATATCTGAATCGTTATAATATCCCTCCTCCCGAACAATAATCTTTGAATTAAGTTTTATAACTATTCCATTTCCCAAAAGAGTCTTGTTTTCACCTTCGGGAGTTGGAATATCAAGACTCTCAATCCGACAAAGAGCCGTGAAAGCAAAATTTTTGTCTTTGGCGTCAAAAACAGGAATTTTATCTTTCACTTTTATAGAAAAGGAAAGTTCTCCTTCTTCACCAGGATTCAAAACTCTTAGTTTTTCAAAGTTAGGTGCCTTCCAGGTTATCACTCCTTTTCCCGAATCAAGCGCCCCTTGGACTCCTCCGGCGTCTCGATAGGAAGCATAATCAAGTATTGGACTAGAAATCTCCTCAGTGAGAATCAAATCCTTAAAGGCTATGTCACTTGTGTTCTTAAATTTAATTTTAAAAAAAAGAGAGTCGCCGACATTCACAAAAAGGTTATCGTTTTTCTCATTTACTGTTTGCAGGAGAGTAATAGCGGGTCCTATGATTTTTATATTCTTAAAAGCTTCGTTATAGGAAACAAACGAGTTATTGCTTCCGAACTCTCCTAAGAAAAATTTGAACCTTTTTTCCTCTTGTGGTTGTCCGGAAAGCTTACCGACAATTTTCACTTCCCCGCTTTGCCCCTCTCCTAAATCTCCAATATACCAAATATTAGAATTCGAGGTCGGTAAAGGTTCTGAAGTAGTCACCGCAAAGTCTCCTGGCCATTCTGCTTTCAATTTAAGGTCACGAAAAGCTTGCTGACCAGAATTTCTATATTTTACAACCAAAGAAACTGCTCCTCCCAAAGAAACGTTTTGAGGAGCAATAACTTCTATCTCCAAAGGGCTTGAAGAAATCAAGATTCCATGTTTTCCTTCAATCACAAACTGAGAGCTAAAATTTGAAGAATTATATTCGAGTTTAGCGCTGATATAAGTCAAAAGTCCCTTTGTTCCGAAAAATTTTCCCCGGAATTCTATTTTCCCTTCTTCACCTCCTTTGATCGTCCCAATATTAAAGCGGCTTGAATTAGGTCCTTCCGGTTCTACATTAAGATTATTGAGTGGCTTGAAATTCTCAGAATAACTAATATGCATCACCGCATTTTTAAGGGTTGCTCGATTGTCGTTCTTGTAGCCAATCTCAATAGTTACTGCATCTCCACTTTGAACCTCCTTTGGCCCAGAAACAGAAATGGTTACTTTATCTTCCGAAAAAGAACTCTTTCTTAAATAAAGAGATCCCCAAACTGCACCGGAAAGCAACCCTACAGCCAAAAGAGAGAGGACTATTGTTTTTATGACTTTTCTCCTCTTTGTCTTTCTTTCCTCATCCTCCCTTATCCAGATTTCGTCTTTTTTTCTTTCATTAGTCTTCAAAAAAGCTGGCGCAAAAGGGCTTTCTGTTTTTTCGGTTGAATGAGAATACCCTGAAATTTCTGCTCTTTTCTCCTGGATTTCATCTTCTCGTTTATAAATTTTTCCTTCGACTTCTTTGAGGGACATTTGTCCGCGCCGCCAAACGTTTCAAGAAATAGGCTTTCTCTAAACGTTTGTCGCAAATTATTAAAAAATCTAGATTTATTTTAGAGATTCCAGCTACCGAATCTGCTCTAATTTTACAATAAAACAACAATTAGGCAAAGTTTTTTTAAGAAAAATAGTATCGAACATAAATTTCCCTGATTTTGGATAATCTTTTTAACTCATCTTCATCTATTTTTATTCTTGCAATTTTTTCAAACGAATTCCCCAGAAAAACTCGCAGAATTTTAATCTGATTATCACTAATCAAAATCGACTCGCCAAAATTTGGCCTGCAATTGGAACAAATTACTCCGCCTTTTTCGGCGCTGAAATATTTAAGATCTAGTCTTAGGGAACCTGCCGATGAGACCGAGGAAAAGGTCAAACCTTGATTTAAAGACTGGATCCCATGAACAGAGCTTTGACCGCGTAGTTTTCCTCCACAATTTACACATCTCATTGCTTCCGGCCGATGGCCTAGCGCGTCAAAAAGTTTCCACCAAAAAGCCTCAACGACAAGAATCGAGCTCTCGTCACTTGACAAAAACCCGACTCTTGTCAAAAAATCACGGAGCAGCTCGAACACTTTCTCGTCCTTTTCTCCTTCCCTGAAACTTTTGAGAAAAAAATGAAATATTTTTAAAACTTCGGAAATTTTCACGAGGTCCTTTTTGATATTTTCAAAATTTTCAAGTGTGATCGCCCCCGTAATCTGCCCTATACCTCGCGAACGGGCAATATAAACTTCGGACAAGGTTCCCGGCTCAAGATGACCAGCTAGCTTGGCTGCTGACTTGCGCACACCTTTTGCTACCGCTTTTACAAGACCCTGCTCCAAAGTATAAAGAAAATAAAGGCGATCCACTTCGCCAGTCTCTCGAGAAGCTAAGATTATGGCCGTGTATTTCTGCATAGAGTAATTATAATTATAACACTTTTTCTAATAAAAAAGCGCGAAGCTAAAGTCCGCGCCTGAAAACTTGAAAAATCTCCTAGTTAAATTCCTGAAGATACTCCCAGTCACACCGGGAGCACTTCCAATGGTCGAGCTGGTTAATTTCATCCACCTCGACCAGGGAAATTTTTGCCCCGCACCGAGGGCACCTTAGTACTTGAACCATTTTTATAGCTTTTATAGCTAGAGTAATAACCCCTATAACCCCCAGCAGGACAAGAATCCATACCGGGATTTTATCAAGATATTCTTCTAGCCAACCAAAAAAGTTTTTAAGTTGGCCGCCGAAAATCATTTTTCCTCCCTCCTCTGGCTTCGCCAGATATAAGCCGCCAACATTATAGAGGCGGCAAAAAATGAAATAAGCACTGAAAGAAGACAGCCTGCCCATCCCCATCCCATGATGAAGTATGAGAAGGCTAATCCCCCCGCAGGAAGAAGGGAGTGTATTACTCCCACTAAAATATCAGTAATATCAGCTGTTCCCTTCATCTTTTTACTCCTTCATCGGCACTGACAAACAAAACCAGCAAATTTTTAGTTTAATTTATAACCACATCTCTCACATTTTCTAATCTTCCCGCCATAGACAGAAAGACGTAGAAAATTATAAAAAATGTAGTTCTCTTGTATTTTAATCATCCCCCCGCAATGAGGACAAACCGGTCCGCCCGCCTGCAGACACTTCCGGCACCAATATCGGATAACTAGATCCCCCTGAAACCTCCAAGTTGCCCCAAAGAGCAACCAGAGAATAACCAGAGAAAATAACATCCATTCTTGGTTCATCCGGAGGTAACCGATCAATGCCAAACTCAATACGACAAACATAACTGGAAATG
>CAZHTL010000116.1:0-4294 GCA_964535415.1 uncultured Bdellovibrionales bacterium
GAATTGTGAAGTGGTGGTGGGTCTTCCCAAGACTAAGTCTTGGGATTTATTTTCCTAAGACTTAGTCTTGGGAAGAGTCTTGGGAAGAGTCTTCAGGCAATTATCTAGATTCCGGTAATTCTGATATATTGATCACATAATAATCTGTTCCATTTCCCGGCTGGGGATCTACTTTTTGAACGTAAGCTTTAGGGAAAACAGATTTTGTTTTAGCAATGATTTCACCATCGTAATACATAAGTACCACCTTGGCTGGTGTTTGGATTTTTTGCGGATCAAAATCAGTCGGGCGGAAAAAAATTATTTCCGGAGTAGGGTAATGAGTGAGAAGTTTTATCACGTGAGCAGAAACAGGCAGTCCATCGTCCATAATTTGGCCGCCAGCGTTAGCTACAACGTATTTATTAACATTTTTTGGAAGATTATTGAGATAAAGCGCCATATTTTTGAAGTTTTGGGAAAAAGCGGCGTGAATTTGAGGAGCGTTAGCCCAATCTACAAAGTAGGTCTTCAATCCTACAAATCCAGACCAGACAACAAGAAAAATCAGAGTGATATACCCCAAAAGGATAAAAGGAAAGCGAAATTTATTAAGCGGCAAATTGCTTAAGAAATTAAAAATCTTCTCTATGGCAAAAGTGGCAATGAGAAGAGCGGCGGGCAAGGCCCCAATAGTCCGCAAGGCGTGAGGGAGCCCTTCATAAGTAAGGATTCCAGGAAGAAGCATTGCAAAAAGCCAGGAAAGAAGCAGAGTGGAAATCACAAAATCAAAACTTCTTTTTCCGGTTTTTATTCTATAATAAAGCCAATAGAAAAATTGATAAACTAAAATAGCAATTCCAATTAGGAAAAATATTCCTGTCCAAGATTGAAGTTGCGGCTGGCTAGGAAAGTTGTGCCGCCAATTTTGATCGCCGTAGAAATTAAACATTCCTAAAGTCAAGGCAGTGCTTTTTCCCAACGCCAGCCAAAAATGCCCTTGATTGACTTTCGGGGAAAAAATGGAAACAGATTCAGAGCGAGTTTCAAAGTATTCCGGGTGAAAATAGAAAGTGAGAAGCATCGGCAAAGCTACTAAAAGAGCCGAAAAGAGAAAAGCCAAAATCGGCTTCCAGTACCCTTGCAAAAATCTTTTTTGAGAAATCAAAAAAGCGAAAAAGAGAGCTACCAAAATTGCTGGTGCAATTCGAAAAGCAATATAGCCGTGAACTCCTAAACCGAAAAAAAGACCAGCCAGAATATAATCAAAGAATTTCTTTTCCCGCAGCCCTTTGAAAAGAAAATAGAAGGTAAAAACCAGAACAAAAGGGAGCATATTAGCTCGAAAAGAAATGCGGTTGAAATTGATTGCCCAAAAAGAAGTGGCATATAGAAAGCCAGCGACGAGTCCAGCTCGATAAGTTCCAAAAAGTTCACGAGCAAGGAGCATTATTCCAGCTACTGTCAAAATGCCAAAAAGAACCGACCACATTTTGAGAGTAATGACACTTACGCCGAAAATTTTGAAGCCAAGGGCGATGAGGTTCATAAAAAGTCCTTCTCGGCCGTAGTTATTGGGGTAAAACCACTTATAGTTTCCTGTTTCATTGGCTTTGATAGCGTCGGTTCCGTTCACGGCTTCGTCGGGATAAATTCCCGGCGGCAAGGTAGAAAGGTGATAGGTGCGGGCTAGGATAGCAATAGCAAAAACTACTGAAGCTAATATCAGATAAAGAAATTTGTGCTTTATTTTTTCTTCCCTTTCTTTAGTGACAGTGGAAAAGAAATAGGAAAAGTGTGTGTTTTCTGGGTTAATGTTTCGGTTTTTTGAAGGATTCGTCTTGCCCGTTTTTTTTGTCTCAAAAGAAGAGATTTTTTTCCCTTTCCAAAACTGAATTACTTTGTCCTTTGAGCTCGAGACAGATTTTTTTTGTTTTTTGGTTTTTCTTTTCATTTCTGTGAAAAGTTGTTTTCTTGTCCGTAATTATATAGCATAATTCCAATTCTTGACAATGTAGCTCTGTAGAGGTTAAACCTCTACGGTGTCTGCGGTAGGTGAACTTATCCACACTGCCGCAAGTTATTCTCTTGCGGTTGTTTTTATGGTATAATTTTCTTGAGACTTGGAAAGTGAAAAGAATAATTTTGTTGCAAATAGCAATGTGTCGTAGCTAGCTGGAGGCGGTTGGGTAATTTATGGATGAAAGCTGAATTAGTGTAAGTGAATAAGATAGAGTCTTTATTTTTGAGGGCTTAGGGACTTAGAGGAAATTTTTAACAACAGTAGAACAAAACAAAAATGGACGAAAGTAAAAATGGAGAAACAATAAAGGAAAAAAGCGAATTGAACTTGAGGAGTAAAATGCCACAAGAAAGCGAAATTAAGAAAACAATTTCTTCAGAAGTAGCAGAAGAGAGCAAAAAAGAGCAATTAGAAGAATTAGAAAAGAAGCTAAGCGGCTTTTTGGCGCTTGATGATGAAAATCGTATTCAGGATGTTTTGAATGAAGTTGTTGGCAGGGAACTTGAAAAAGGGGATTTAGGAAGGGTATTGGAGCTTCTTGAAGAAAAAGCGGGGAGTTTAATCAATCGAATAGCGAATAAGTTATTAGAAAAATACAAAGGTAAAGAGATATACATTAGTAATGTTCTGGAAGATCCTACCAGTTTCAATGAAATGGTCAATGATTCAATGGATTTAATAGAAAGCGAGGTCGCAGAAGAAGTGAAAAATTGTTATAATGAATTGCAAGTAAGGAGAGAATTAAAAATGAATCCAAGAGGAGCTGATTCACAAAAAAATTCAGACGGTAGCGGAAATAGGAAGGTAGTATTTTTGATGGAAAGAAGGAAAGGAAGGGAAGGGGAAAAAATGACAGTTAATAAATCAAGAGAAACGCTGGAGCAAAAAGAAATGAAAGAAAAAATTAGAAGGGCGATTCAAGAGGTAGTTAGGGAAAGTATAGCCAGGGTTGAATCTTTATTGAAAAAAGAGAAAAAGAAAGGAGTCCAAGGGCTAGATGAAGAAAAAGTGAAAAATGGAATGAAAAAGGCAGAAAGTGTTGTTTTGGAAAATATCGATGGTTATGCGGATTTAATATTTCAATTTTTAAAGGATAAACAGGAAAGTTCCTATATTGATCAGTTGATGCATTTGGAAGCGCGGCGACTAGTTGCTGAAGTTTTCCGAAGTGATCGTGAGATAAGAAAAATTTTACCGGAGACGGATTTTTCTAAGATCAAGCCGAAAAGATTTTTAGGTGGTAAAGCTGAAAGTAAGGCAAAGAAGAAAGAGTCTATTATTTCTGGATTATCAGAAGAATCAAGGGTAGGAAATCTTGAAGAAATAATCAAAGAATCTCCAACGCTGGCACCGATTGAGACAGAGGAAACAAATTGGAATTCTGCAAATCAGCAGGATCAAGTGGATCTTTCTGAAGAGGAAATGACTAGATACCAAAGTCTTGAGGAAAGAGCGGGGATTAAAGAATTGGAAACTCAGCTCAAGAAAAAACAAGAGAAAATAAAATCAACCGAAAAGGAAATTCAAAGAAATAAGGATATTTTTTCTGCCTTACTAAAAGTGCTTAAAGAAATAGCAAGGGGTAGGCACTTTGACTTGGATTATTTTAGAGAATATTTTCTTAATCCTCTCATTTGGGAAGATTATTTTGAAGAAATGGAGAAAAGAAAGAAAGAAGAGATAATGACTGATAGCGGGGATGATTTAAGAAATTACAAAGAAGAGTTTATTGAAGAGATAAAAGGTTATGCCGATCGAGCTGGATATAATGAAGAAGAAAAAAAACTAATCGAGAGATATTTCAGAAGCCGACTGCTACTTGAAAGTTTTCTGAGAAAATAAGGAAAATAAGGTTAAAACTTCTCTAATAGAAATAAAAAATTAATTTTTTAAAAAAATGGCAATTATAAAAGAAAATAGATTTCCTAAAAAAGAAACTGGGGTTGATCAAACGGCAGAGGAATTGCATCTTGCCCAGAAAGAAGCCCTGAAAAGAGCTCAAGAAGAAAAAAAGCAGGGGCAATGGAGAGAAAATATGTCTCAAGCAGAAGAAATGGCACAGGAGACACAAAGATTTTATTTAGAGCAACAGGCGGCAGAATCCGGTTTGCCGTCTCAAAAAACTTCGGCTGGGAGGCAAGAAAGAAAAGGATCAGCTAGCGGTGGAAGAAATCGGACTCCGGAAGGAGGACGAGGGAATAGGACGGGGGAAGCCCCCAGACAGCCTCAAGAGGAATCGAGATTGCCGAGAGGAAGAGAAACGGCTGAAAATGAAATAGCTCGTCTTCGAGA
>CAZHTL010000117.1:0-5720 GCA_964535415.1 uncultured Bdellovibrionales bacterium
CTTATGTTTTTTTCAAAAAGATTTATCAATTTCTTTCATACCAAATCCCAAACTAATGAAATTGTCAAGTATAAGGTTTAATAAATCAATATTTTCTTCGATTATTTCCTGTCAATATTTTCCTTTCGTCACCGCCTGTGCGCTAATTCACCTCGTTCTTCAATTAAAAGATCAAGGCGGAAATTCATATCCTTGTTGTTAGCTCCCTTCATTTTGAATTTTTTGTGAAATTCGACAATAGCCTTATAGTATTTGTCTATTTATCATTTCCTCACTTTTACTTTCAAATCTTTTTCAAGCACCGAAATTATCTTCTTCATCACTGCCTCAACTTCTTCTGAAGTGAGAGTTTTTTTGTCAGAACCAATCTTGAGACGAATCGCTAAACTTTTCCTGCCCTCTTTTTCAAAAACATCAAAAAGATCAACCCCGAGAATTAGTTTGCCGCCTACCCTCAAAATTTTTTCTTGGAGATCTGCATATGATACCTCTTCTCCAATAAACATAGAAAGATCTCTTTCCACAACTGGGAATTTGCTGATAGGTTGATAGGCTTTTTCCTGCGGATAGCCAACTTTTTCAAGTAGTTCTGAAAGTTGGATCTCGAAAAGAGCAAGACGTGATTTTATGCCGTATTCTCGCAAAATTTTCGGGTTCACTTCGCCTATTCGGCCAATTTTTTTCCCCTCCACCTCAATCTCTGCCGTCCGGGTAGGATGCCAAAAAAGAATTGGGGAGCTAGATTTCAAAAACCGGCTGTTTTTATAGCCTAAATTATCCAGTAAAGCTTCTGTTTTGCCCTTTAATTCGAAAAACAGGTCACTCTTTTCTTTTTTATCTGTCAAAGTCCCCGCTAAAATAGCTTTTTCTCGGGATTTCGCTTTTTCCCAAAAAAAGCAGTTTCCTATTTCAAAAATCTGGACTTGAGAAAAATTTTTTAGGTTAAGACTTGCATTTTTCAAAATATTTGGCGCTAGACTCGAGCGCAGATACTGCTGATCCAAGCTCAAGGGATTGGCAACTTTAATATGGTCTTCAACTTTTAAGTTGCATTTTGTGATGTCGTCGGCGCCATAAAAAGAATAATTCATTACTTCCGAAAACCCTAAACTGACTAGAATGTCTCGCAACTTATTTTCAAAATCTCTCTTTTTGTTTCTTTTGATTTTCGAAAGATTAATTTTGAGAGGTTGCTCTTTGATATTTTCATAGCCATAAATTCGCCCAATTTCCTCAATGAGATCTTCTTGAGTTTTGAGATCGATCCTGAAAGTAGGAATTTCGACTATCCACTTGGAAACTAAGTTTCCAAGTATTTTTAGGCCAAGGTTCTCAAGAATATTTTTCATTTTGCCGGCTGGTATTTTCTCACCTAAGAGACAGTTCACATAGTCCGGATCGAGTTTTACCCGCCAGGGTTTCACTTTTTTTGGATAAACATCAGTCAGAGCTGTTATCTTGATATTTTCCCCACCTATTTTTCTTATTAGTTCAATTGCCCGCGCCATACCCGCTTCAGCCAAGTTAGGATCAAGTTCCCGTTCAAAACGGTAGGATGATTCAGTAAGAATGCCATGTCTTATTCTTGTTTTACGGATACCGGTCGGATTAAAATTAGCCGCCTCAAGAAGAATCGCGGTTGTTTTTTCGCTAACAGAAGAATCCAGCCCACCCATCACTCCCGCCAGCGCTAATACTTTTTTAACATCAGCAATGACTAAATCATTTTCACCCAACACATATTCTTTTTCATCCAAAAGCTTTACTTTTTCTCCTTTTTTAGCTTTTCGGACAATAATTTGTAATTTGTAACTTGTAATTTGCAATTGAGATTTATTTGGAAATTGGAAATTGGAAATTGGAAATTCGCTTTCGATTTTTTCTAAATCGAAAGCGTGAAGGGGTTGTCCCGTCTCCAACATTACATAGTTGGTTATGTCTACAATATTATTAATAGGTCGGACTCCACAAACCCAGAGTTTTTCTTGCAGCCATTGGGGCGAAGATTCAACTTTTACGTTTTCCAAAATCGTCCCGATGTAGCGCGGACAAAGTTTTTTGTTCTCCACCTTAATCTCTAACTTTCTGAAATTTAATTTTTGCCTGGCAATGGATTTTAGAAGCTCCTTAATATTTGACATTAGAAACTTAAATTTCCGTCCCTCCGCCGCGCAAATCTCTCGCGCCATTCCAATGTGAGAAAGAGCGTCATGGCCGCGATTGGGAAGAATTGCTAACTCCAGCTGAGTTTCTTTTCTTTCGTTCTTCATCTCCTCCAACTCAAAAGCCCGCCTTGCTAAAAGGTCAGCTAATTCTTTGGGCGACTTTTTAGTTCCAGATAACTCTTTCAGCCAATTATATGAGTATTTCATTTTGTTATGTTTCTCAAAAACTCTTACTTAATTAGATTAGTCATTCTTATCTCTGTTTCGAATCTTATTTCTAAGATTTTCTAAGATGCCTATAGTTATATTTAGTTATTTTCTCTATTTGATTTTGCTTGTATTTCGCAATTTTGAGATCCTTATCCTTGATTCATCTGAGATAAAACTCCAGGAGTAAATCTGAATAAACTTAGAATTGCTTGATAAACCGCAAATCTCCACTTTCAAACCAGCGAATGTCATCAACTTTATATTTCATCATCGCCAAGCGCTCAATGCCAAATCCCCAGGCAAATCCTTGATAGCGATTTCGAGGATAACCAGCCGCCGCGAAAACGCTTTGATTCACCATTCCTGCTCCCCCGATCTCTAGCCAGCCTGTATTTTTACATGTTAGACAACCTTTTCCAGAACAAATCGCACAACTAATATCAAACTCAAAACTAGGCTCAGTGAAAGGAAAATAACTTGGACGAAGTCTTATTTTTGTTTCTTTTCCAAAAAAAGCGCTGAAAAATTCTTGGGCAATATATTTGAAGTGTCCAACATTTATCTCGTCTCCAGCCACCAAAGCTTCAAATTGGTGCAAAGTGTGCTCGTGCTTTGCATCCGTAGCTTCATTCCGAAAAACTCTTCCTGGAATAATCACTCGAAAGGGGGGTTTGTTTTTTTCCATATAACGAACTTGTACCGCTGAGGTATGAGTGCGCAAAACCAATTCTTCTTTTGAAGATATTATTTCTCTCTCGAGTTTATCCCGGCTTCCAACAAATTCAGTCGAGAAAGAAGAAGCGGTTGCGCCTTTTTCTATGACATTTTTTTGTTTAGCTTGGAAGGGAACAAGCCAAAAAGTATCCTGCATATCTCGCGCTGGGTGATCAAGCGGAAAATTGAGAGCTGTGAAATTATACCAATCGGTTTCTAATTCTGGACCTTCGACAATTTCAAAGCCCATTGCCGAAAAGATTTTTTCAATTTCTCGGTAAACTAAAGTAATGAGATGCAAACTGCCAACTTCAGCCTTTTTCCCCGGAAGAGTAATGTCGATTTGTTCTTTTTTCCAGTCAATTTGACTGATCAGCTCTTTTTTTCTTTGCTCATAAGCCGCTTCCATTGCTCGGCGCGCTTCATTAGCAAAAGGACCAACTCGCCTTTTTTCTTCGGGCGGCATATCTTTGAGGCTTTTGAGTATTTGCGTAAGCTCTCCTTGACGGCCAACAAACCTCACTTTGACGTCATAAAGCTCTTTCTCGTTTTGGGCGTGAGCAATTTCCTCAAGAAACCTGTTTTTGATTTCGGCTATCTCGTCTTTTTTCACATTTATAATCTACCTAAAAAAAAAGAAAAAGTCTAGCTTTTGTATAAGTCCACCCCAAATTGCACTCTCGGGCTAAAAATTAGACTTTTTGTGCGGCAAATTTAAAGCGGTAATCTATATCCATATTTGGGATTATTGATTAGTTTTTTGCCTTAAAAAAAACAAAAGATATAGAAGTTACCTATGAACTTACACTTGAAAACTCAAAGCACGGTTAAATTTCTCTTAACTTTTCCCTTTTAGCCAATCTTCGCCGCATAGCCATATGCTTCTTCTGGAGAATAAAGAGAAGCTTGCTTTCATTGACTTTGGTATGGCGGCGGCTTTTCACTACGAATTTTCCATTTATCATTAGATCTCGCACCGCTCGACCCCCGTGAGTGATGAGATTCCCTAAAAGAGTCATTGGATTTTTTTCATCAAAAGGAATAAAGCCGCGATCTTTGAGCTTCCAAAAAGCCAGATCGGCTTTCATTCCCGGCAAGATTCTTCCTCTATCCAGCATCCCCAACGTCCGCGCCGCATTCACCGTTATCATCTTAAAAAGAGAGCCGAATTTCACTGTCCGAGAATAAAGATGAGTAATTCTTGTTTGATAAGCTTCAGAGAGAAGATCCAGCCGGCTTTTTGAAACTACTCCATCTGTTCCTAGCGCCACATATGAACTTCCCGCCGCGTCGATAAACTTCCAAAGAGGAAAAGTGCCGCTTTTGTGAATCACATTGGAAGTAGGAAGATGAACAATCCCCACTTTATTTTCAACTAGTTTTTTTATTTCACTGTCAGTAACATATATTGAGTGAGACGCGACCGTCCGATTGGTAAGAAGACCGCAACTTTCCAGCATTTCCACCTCTCTTTTGCCATGAAGCGTTACACATTTTTGCGCCACTCTTTCGCTTTCCGCCATATGGCAAGTAAAGAGAAGGTTGTATTTCTGCTGCAACTTTTTCACCTCTTTAAGAATTTTTGCATTTGCCCGATGAACATAATGAAGGGCAATAGCTAGCTGAGAATGAGAAGGGTTTTCTTGCTTTTTGATTATTTCGCAAATGAGGGCTGGTGAATTTTCCGGATGAGTATTGGAGGCCACGCTAACCGCGTTTATCACATTTTGCCCTGTAGCCTGAGACGCCAGTTCAACAGGCCAATAAACCGCAAAATGGCTCAAGGTGGTCGTAATACCCGCCTTTTGCTGTTCGGTGAGATCTCCAATAGCCGAAAAAGTATAATCTTCGTCAGTCATCGCGCGCTCCCATTTGGGCATTGTGGCAATAGTTTCATCAATTGATTCTCCCTCGTCAAGCATCATCGCCGATCTCAGAAGATACATTGGAGGATGAGAATGAGCATTGATAAGTCCAGGAGTAACGACTATCCCTCCCCGCATTCCAGCTTCATAAACTAAGCCATAATTTCGAGGATTGACTTTTTTTGCTGGAATGACCTCTTGAATGATCCCACGGGAAACTATAATTGAATAATTTCGAAAACACTGCAGCTTTTCCGTTTCATCGCAAGTGAAAAGGAAGGGAATATTGTGAATTAGGACATCCTTTTTGCCCTCTTTCCCATTGACTTTATGACGGGTATGATGAAGATCACTCTTGAAAGGAGCCGCATAAAGAAATTTTTTTATTTTAGAAAGAATTTTTTGGGGCATAATTTATGCTAATTTGCAGCTTTATAAGTGAAATTTTATGCTTACCTCGTCGACTTACAAATCCACTTACCTTGCCATAAGAAACGTTCCAGGCATATACTCACACTCACAATATCCCAAATGGAGAATTATAAATAAAAAAACTATCCTTGAGACAAAGGGGTTTCTTTCCGAAGGTTCAACCTTCGGCAGAAGTTAGGAAAAACTAAATCTTAACAGCGCTAATCAAGAAAGATCTTTTATGTCAAAAAATAAGTTTTCCCCCTCTTTTATTTCTTCGGCAATGATTTTTAAGTGGTATTTAGTAAACCACTAATAAGTGCTAAAATAAAGGATATTTGGAGTCTAGAAAGAC
>CAZHTL010000118.1:0-5034 GCA_964535415.1 uncultured Bdellovibrionales bacterium
CATTTTGACCAGCAATTAGGAGTCACTAAAAATTTTTGAAATATTATAATTTCCAGTGTTTCTAGTGGAATGATCACATCCGCCCGCAATTGCTACGCTATAGCGTTACGAGCGGGCTCGATTTCATCCTTCACCCCGCACCAATTTAAGATTTGAGTTCTCGGTGTCTCTAGCGACAGGGGTACACCCGATCCCATCCCGAACTCGGCAGTTAAGCCTGTCAGCGCCGATGGTAGCTTTCATTAGCAAGAGTAGGTCGATGCCGAGAACTTAGGTCTTAAACTTCCATAAAATTGGTGCGGGGCGGGCTTGGCAGTTAAAACTTCACAGCGCCGACTTGTCTGCCCGCATTGCTGGGCAAAGCGTTGCAGGCGGGTGATAGCCGCAAGGCAAGAGTAGAGATCAGCGCTAACCACCCTGAAAATAATGACCAAAAATCCCTTGCAAAAAGGATTTTCGTGTTTTTTGGCTTCAAAAAAAGTTTCCTGTATAATTGTGATATGGAAATAGACAAAAAAGAATTAAAAGAGATTTTAACAAGTCAAAGAAAGGAATACGAAAGACACATTGGTGCTGTTGTCGAAAGTTTTACCGAAAAATCTATACATCACGCACGAAAATTGGGGCGAGAGAGAGTGTGAGATTCATCTTTATACACGTGCATAGATTTGAGCACTTTTTTTATTTTGTCTTTATCTCAAACCCAATCTGCCCTTCAAAACTTGGCACGGATTTTACCCAGAAAGGAAAAAATTTTGCTTCGATTGTTTCGATTTCGGGGAATTTTTCATAGCGTTCCCGAAGGGCCGCTTCGTTATATCCAATAATGGCTTTTTTATCAAATATTTTGCTGGGAAGCTTGGGAGCAAAAGTAGTCGGTATCAAAACTTTTATCTCAGCTTTTCCATCCGTTTTGTCAATGTCAAAAAGTTCATACCTAATATTATTTTCATCAATTTCAAAAATTTCTTGACCAGGGCCTACTTGGTTTTTAAGCTCTTGAAGAGCGAGATCTTTTAAATCTTTTTCATTAAAAGCTATAGAAGAGACCTTTCCTCGAACAAAGATATCAAAGTTATCTGTCATTGTTTCCGGCACAACGCTAGCGCGGCTTTCTAGAATTTCTACTTGAGTAAGGAGAGAAGAGAGCTTCAAGTCGGCAGGAGCTTGATTTTTCATTTTTTCCATTTCCTGTTTTCCAAGATCTTGGGCAGCATTTTGAATAGCGCGAGAGATGTCGTCACTTGAAACAAATTTTGTCTCCACTTCTCCCCCTGTAAAATTTTCTTCGTTTTCTGCCCAAAGACGTTCCCGATTCCATCGACTCATCCGCAGAAAATAGAACTTTCCGGGCAAAATATTTCCAACAAGTCCTTTATTTTTAGCGGTAACGAAAGCTTCGACTTCGCCATTGGCAGGGACATTAACTGCCTCGTCAAGAAGGAAAATATTTTTAGGTCCAGCTCCAACTGTCTCAGGGGATTCTCCTTGAACAAGCGGCGCTCCTTTTTGCAAAAAGAAATCTTTTTTCCAAATATTTTTTATTTTTACTTTTCCTTTAGCAAAATCTTCTGTTTTCCGCAAGGAAACCTCGGAAACTTTTTTAGTAATTTCTCCCTCGGTTTGAAGAAGGTTGCCTGGCAAAATTCCACTATTTGGATTAGGCTTCGGATTCTTTGTGTCAATTGTTAAATTAACAGTACTCTCTTTTTTCTCAATTTTGGGATGGATAATAATAGTTGCTCGGGCAAGGGTGAAATTTATGATGAGAAAAGCGCTAATAATAACCAAAATTACAAAGATCCAAAAGATTTTGCGAGAAGGCGAATTGTCATAACGGCCAAGATGCATAGCTTTTCTCTGTGGATTAGAAAAAAAAATAAGTCATTGGTAATATATTCATCGACAGCAAAATAAGCAGAATTTGGATTATCAGGACGGAGTTTCAGAAAGCTACAATTGCTAACTAGGTTCGTTGCAGAATATAAATCCCAAATTCTAGAGTCTAAATTCCAGACAAAATCCAAAACCCAAATTACAAAATCTATAAACATTTAGTGAAAATTGGAGTCCGAGATTTATCTGGAGTTTGGGGCTTGATTATTGGAATTTCTACTTATAATGTCGTAAAACCATCAGGAATACTCACTCCTAAAAACTTAAAACTTGAATTATCAAGTATTCTGCAGAATTTCCCGAATTTTTTTCGCCACCTCTCTATCATAATCAATCCGATACGGCGTTTCAAGGCGTCTTATTTGGGAAAATTTTTCATCCGGAATTTCAAGATATATTTTCGAATTGCCTGGTTTGGCTTGGTTTAAAATAATTGATATTTTTCTCAAAAGCTTGGAATTTGAGTTTTGAGGGAGCTTTAAAAATATTTTTTGAAAACTTTTTTCTTGGTCAATTTCTGTGCGGCGTTGATTTTCCAAAGCGCGATATCTTTCAATTTCTTCTTGATTAACAACTCGAATTTCGTCGCAAAGGAGTTTAAGGAAATCATCTTTTAGGGAGATTTTTCCAGTGGCGAGAATAATTTTTCCTTCTTGAAGCAAGCTGCTATATTGCTCAAATATTTTAGGAAAAGCAATTAGTTCTATTTTTTGTCCGCTAGCATCTTCAATTCCAACAAAAGCCATACTTTTTTGAGATTTTAAAAAAATTTTCTTTACTTTTTCAACGATACCGCCAATAGTAACAGTTTGTCCGACATAACTTTCATCAATTTCTGAAATAGGTTTTGAAAATTGGCGAAAGAAATCCAGGTATTCAGCAAGAGGATTATCGCTTATATAAAGCCCTAAAAGCTCTTTTTCCCAAGCTAATTTTTCCATTTTCTTGGCTGGTTTAGCAGGCAGCAAGCTAATTTCCGGTTTCTTTATACTAGTTTCGCCGGAGCTAAAAAGACTAGCTTGATTGGAACTGATTTGCCGCTGAAAATCCTTTGAGTAAGTCAAAATGTTTTCAATGTTAGCCAACAATTGGTTGCGTTCGCCAAAACTTTCCATTGCCCCGGACTTGATAAGGCTTTCTAAAGATTTCTTATTAAGATCTTTTGTCCGAATTCTTTCAATAAAGTCAGTGAGGTTTTTATATTTTCCATTTCTTTTCCTTTCCTCAACAATTTCTCTGGCAACATTTATTCCTACGTTCTTAATGGCTCCTAGACCAAATCGAATTTTGTCTTTTGAGGGTTCAGTTTTTGAATTTTTCTTGTCAATTATAGCGGCAAAAGTAACAAAACTTTCATTTATATCGGGAGGGAGAACCTCAATTCCCATTTTTCGACATTCTTCAATTTCAATGGCAATTCGATCAATGTCATCTTGATCAGAAGTAAGAAGAGCCGCCATAAATTCAGTGGGGTAATGTGCTTTGAGATAAGCGGTTTGATATCCAATCAATGCATAGCAAGCGGCATGAGAACGATTGAAGCCGTATCCAGCAAAAGGCTCAATAAAGGTAAAAATTTTTTCAGCAACGGTTCGGCTGATTTCATTTTTGACGCAACCTTCAATAAACTTTGCTTTTTCTTCCCGAATGAGTTCTGGGATTTTTTTACCCATAGCTTTTCGGAGAATATCAGCTTCGGAAAGAGAAAAGCCGGCAAGAGCTTGAGCAATTTGCATTACCTGTTCTTGATAAACTACTACGCCGTAGGTATTCTTAAGGATAGGCTCTAGTTTAGGGTGAATATAAGTAATTTTTTTTCGTCCGTGCTTTCGGGAAATAAAGTCTGGAATCCAATCCATTGGTCCAGGGCGATAAAGGGCGACCATAGCAATTACATCTTCAAAGGTAGAGGGTTTGAGTTGATGAAGGTATCTTTTCATACCGCCCGATTCAAGTTGAAAAACTCCGGTAGTAAAAGCATTCTGCAAAAGTTTAAAAGTTTTAGGATCATCAAGCGGAATTTCGTCAACGTCTATCTTGATTCCCTTTGTTTTTTCAATGATTTTGATGGTGTTTTGAATAATAGTAAGATTTTTGAGTCCTAAAAAGTCCATCTTGAGAAGGCCTATCTTTTCGACATAGCTTGATTTGGTTGAGGCTGAATATTGCGTGACAATGTTTTTTGTATCTCCAGCGACATACTGAAGAGGAGTATAATTTACCACCGGCTCAGGAGTAATAACTACACCACAAGCGTGCATCGAGGCATGTCTGGCTACTCCTTCTAATCGAGAGGCGCTGTCAAGAAGTTTTTTGGCTGCTGGGTCTGAATTGTATAAACTGGAAAGTTCAGGAACCACAGAAATTGCTTTTTGAATTGACATATTCATTGGAATTAATTTGGCTGTTTGGTCGCAGAAATTATAGGGGTAGCCTAAAACTCGACCAGCGTCGCGTACAGCTGCCCGAGCAGCCATCGTTCCAAAGGTGATAATCTGGGCTACATACTCATGTCCATATTTTTTTCGAACATAAGTCAAAACTTCATCCCGACGATCATCGGCAAAGTCCATATCTATATCAGGAAGTGAAATTCTCTCTGGATTTAAAAATCGTTCAAAAAGAAGATTATATTTAATTGGGTCAATATTGGTAATACCTAAAAGGTAAGAAACAAAACTTCCCGCCGCACTGCCGCGTCCTGGCCCCACCACAATTCCTTGATTTTTTGCCCAGTTTACGAAATCTTGGACAATCAGAAAGTAAGAGGCAAAACCAGTTTTCTCAATCACAGAAAGTTCAAACTCCAATCTTTCTCGATATTCGGGAAGAGCTTTCCCGCTAAAACGTTTTTTGAAGCCTTCCTCACAAAGTTTTCGAAGGTATGATTCAGGTGAAGAACCATCAGGAACTTTATAAAAAGGAAGTTTGGTTTTTCCAAGTTCAATCTCAAGATTGCAGGAATCCGCAATTCTTTGGCTATTTTCAATGGCTTCCGGGAGATGATCAAAGGCTTTTCTCATTTCATCAGGGCTTCGCAGGTGAAGGTCAAAATCCATTAGATTCATTCGATTCTTATCGCTTATCTTGCGATTAGTTTGAACGCAAAGCAAGATATCTTGAATAGGAGCATCTTCC
>CAZHTL010000119.1:0-3337 GCA_964535415.1 uncultured Bdellovibrionales bacterium
AAAGAATCTGAGCGGCCAGAATGGGAAGCGGCATACCGAAAAATAAAGCCCCTAAAATTGTAAGGAGCTCTCCAATACTTGTAGAAAAAAGATACAGAATAACTTTTTTTATATTCTTATAAATATTTCTTCCCTCTTCAACCCCATTCACAATACTGCCAAAATTATCATCCAAAAGAATGATATCTGAGGCTTCTTTAGCCACTTCCGTGCCGATTTTTCCCATTGCCACTCCAACATCGGCAGAAACAAGAGAGAGCGCATCGTTCACTCCATCCCCTGTCATCGCAACTACCTCGCCTCGCTTTTTATAAGCATCGATTATTTTGAGCTTGTGAAAAGGTGTTACTCGAGCAAAAATCTTTACTCTTTTTAGTTTTAATAAGATCTGCCTAGAGTTTAACTTATCAAGCTCTTGACCTAAAATAATCCCGTCTCCTTTTTGATAAATTCCCGCTTCTTCAGCAATGGCTTTTGCGGTTATTTCATTATCCCCGGTTGCCATTACAAGATTTATACCAGCATTTTTAACCAAAGATACGGATCTTTTAACATGATTTCTAAGTTCGTCTCTAATTCCAAAAAAACCAACAAAAATTAGATTGTCAACGTCTGATTTTTTAAGTTTCTTATTAGCCACATATTTAAATGAAAAGGCTAATACTCGCAAACCCTTTCGAGACATCTCAACAAATTCGGATTTTATCTTCTCTTTTTTATACGAACTTAATTTTTTAATTTTTCCATCCATCCAGATTTTTGATGATAGCTCCAAGACATTTTCCGGCGCTCCAACAACGGAAAGAATATTTCTTTCCCCATCTTTATTGAGAACAGCGTGATAACGAAGCTCATAGCTAAACGGTATCTCGTCAAGTTTTGGCATTTCTGAAGATAAATCCTCCTTTTTAAAACCCATTTTCCGAGAATATACCAAGAGGGCCGCTTCGGTTGGGTCACCAGATACTTTCCAGATTTTTGCCTGATTCAGTTGAGTAAGAATGGCACTACTGCAAAAAGCCGAAATTTTCCCAGATAAAATCAGTTCTTCGTGATTGAGCGGCTCAACCTTTTTCCCCTCAAAAAAAACTTCGCCTTTTGAGTTGTAACCTTCTCCGCTTATTTCAAATATTTTTCCGTTGGCTCGCACCTCTCGAACCACTAACTCATTTTTCGTAAGTGTTCCTGTTTTATCAAGCACCAAAACTTTCATTTGTCCCAAGGCTTCGATTGCTTGCAGTTTTTTTACAAGCACTTTTCTTTTGCCCATTCGCCAAACACCCCGAGCCAGAATGAGTGTCACCACAATCGGCAAACCTTCGGGAATAACAGAAACCGCAATTGAAACTGCCATTGAAAATACCGTTTCAACAGAATATCCTCGCTGCAAACTAAGAGCCGCCAAAACAAATATAGAAAAGCTAACTATTCCGATAACAAGCCGAGAAAGGTAGCGGATATTGTTCTTAAGCGGAAGTTCATCTTTAATTCCTGAAATTTTTTCTGCAATAGCTCCAATTGAAGTATTTCTGCCAGTTGCAGTAACAATTGCCGTTCCAGTTCCAGATACAATATTTGTCCCCTTAAAAACCTCGTTTTTATCTTCTCTTGTTTTATGAACAGGGATAGATTCTCCAGTCAACGATGATTCGTCGATCTTTAAAGAATTGGAGTCCAGAATCCTTCCATCGGCTGGGACTTTTTCACCCTCCCGCAGGACAATCACATCACCAACGACCACTTCTTCATCCGGAACAACCATCTCTTCGCCATCTCGCAGGACAGTTGCCTGGGCTTTAGTAAATTTTCTGAGAGTAAGAAGAATATTTCTAGCCTTTCCTTCCTGAATTGTTCCAATAATAGAATTAAAAAGAAGAACAAAGATTATAATAAAGCCATCAACAATTTCGCCTAGTGCAAACACAAGACCAGCAGCAGCAATCAATATGTATATAAAAGGACTCTTGAATTGATGAAGGAAAATAACAAAAAGACTGTCCACTTTAGGCTCGGGCAGTTTGTTGGGGCCATTTTTTCGCAATCTTTTTTTCGCTTCCCTCCCGCTCAATCCTCCTGGGCTTGAATTTAGCTCCCTGAAAATATCGTCTATCGGCAAAATAAAATATTTTTGTTTTTGACTTGAGTGCATTCGGCTCCTATTATTATACCATAAAAAATAAAAAAATTAAGGTATAAGTATTGTTTCCCTTGTATCAGCATAAAGAAATTCGTACTGTTGTATTAGCAACTTTTTATTTCCTTGATTTTTAATCCTCTGGGTTCTAATATCAACATAAAGAAAAAGTAGCCTAATTATTAAACGGAGAATCATGTTAAAAGTCGGAATTGTGGGACTCCCTAATGTAGGAAAATCAACCCTTTTCAAAGCCCTTACCCAAAATCCTGTGGATATTGCTAACTACCCTTTCTGCACCATCGAACCCAATGTCGGGGTTGTGAAAGTGCCGGATGAGCGGCTTGATAAGCTTGCAGAAATGTCGCAATCGGCGCGGACGGTGCCAACAGTTGTTGAATTTGTGGATATTGCTGGTCTGGTTAAGGGCGCTTCAGAGGGAGAGGGCTTAGGAAACAAGTTTTTAGCTCATATTCGGGAAGTAGACGCTATTGCTCAGGTAGTGCGCGCTTTTTCCCAAGAAGGCAAATCTGTCTCGGGCAGAGAAGAAATAACCCACGTTTACAATACAATAGACCCTAAACGAGATATTGAAATTATCAACACAGAACTCATCCTAGCTGACCTTGAAACCACTCAGAAAAGAATTGCTAAACTTGAAAAGGAGTCCCGCAGCCAAAACAAAGAAGCCATCCAAACTTTGGAAATTGTGAAAAAAATAAAAGAAACTCTCGATCGGGGAAAGTTGGCTAGCCAAACAAATTTGTCTTCTCAAGATTTTGACCGAGTCAAGAATCTGCAGCTGTTAACCTACAAACCTATGATTTATGTTCTCAACATAAAAGGCAGCTCAATTCCAATTGAAGATTTGCCCTCTGACTTTGTAGAGTTGGACATTAAACTAGAAGAAGAACTTTCTCAAATGTCAATCAAAGAAACCCAAGAGCTAGGACTTAAATCAAATTTGGACAAAATAATCTTGAAATCCTACGAAATTCTGAATTTGATTACTTTTTTTACAACCGGCGAAAAAGAAACCCGAGCCTGGACCATAAAAAAAGGCTCAACCGCACCTACGGCTGGCCGAGTCATTCACAGTGACTTTCAGGAAAAATTTATTCGAGCTGACATCATAAACTGGCAAAAGCTTCTGGAGGCTGGTTCTTGGACAAAAGCTCGAGATTTAGGCTGGCTTCGCACTGA
>CAZHTL010000120.1:0-16897 GCA_964535415.1 uncultured Bdellovibrionales bacterium
CCCTTGAGTCGAGCTGGAAGAGAAATAATATAACCAATTATTTTGTTGAATATATTCATTGATTTTTCTCAAAGTTTGACCTTTTTAACCTTCAAGATTGAACCTTTTTGATATTTTTTACACAAAACAATCCAAAAGCAAGACTAGGAAAATAATAGGTTATCAGCTGACTTATTGCGGCAACAGTAAACCAAAAAACTTTCGGCCTAAATCTAATACTGGCGGTAAAATCGCTTTCTGTCGCTGGTATATCACTCTCTGTTCCTTGATGAAAAAACTTGAAACCAGCTAGTCCCCAACACCGAAAACCAAGTGATCTCATCTTCTGAAGATCCCAGCCCGACAAATGCTTTTGTTTTGGATTGCCATCTCGTTCGCCTTGAAAAACAAAACCGTTCGGAGTGGAAACCAGAATTTTTTTTCTCGCCCACTTTCTGGCTTTTTTCAAAATTTCATAGCCTTTTTCTTCGGAAAGATGTTCCAAAACTTCAATCAAAATCACCGCGTCAAAGCTTTTTTGTGGAAAATCAACTTCTTCAATTTCTTTCTCAATATATTCGGTATGAATCTTTCTCCTTTTTGATTCTTCAAGATAAGGCTGGAAAATGTCCACTCCAACACTATATTTTACGTTTTTACAATATTGAAGGGGAGAAGAGGGGCCACAACCCAGATCCAAAACGCTCTCGCAATCTTCCAGATTTTTCCGAAGACAAAAAACTGTCGTGGGAAAAAGCCAAGAAAATAGCCGGTGGTGATAAATTCCATCGATTAATTTTTTCATAATCCAGATTCAAGAGCTAAATCGGATTTAGCTCAATTTCTTTCATAATCCAGATTGTATTTGAATTGGATGTGCCTTAGTCTTCTTGAATTTATTTTGCTTTTATACCAATCGACCAGCGGGATGAGAATAAACGGCGGCATAGTGGCGCACCCTAAGCTGAAAAACCAAAAAGTGGGGCTGAAAATATTTTCCCAGCGGTATTTGATCAGCATCCCAATTTCCCTCCAGAGATATTTATAGCGAGTATAATTTCTGATTTGAACTAAACCAACATAATTTTTAGCGACATAATTTTTGATGAAATAGTTTCGCAAATCCTCAAACTTTTTCTCTAAAAAAATATTATTAGCAAAATCCACCCAGCTTTGAATTGGCGACTTGTCATAGATAGACGAAACGTGGCGACACTGACTGGAACGAATGCGAACCGCCAGACAGTAATCTTTCAGAAAAACTATGGGATGTTTCTTTAAGATAGCGATAAAAGGATAAACATGGCAAGGAAAAATATCTTTATGAAAAGGTGTGTCCAGATATTTTCTTCTCATCGCTAGCCCTGAAAGCTGGCCAGCCACATCAATGGTCAAGATTATTCGTTCAAAATCATCCGTAATTTTCACTATCTCGTTTTTAGCTGGATTTAGCTGACCTGTGGCTCTCACCGGTTTGTTTATTTCTTCGTCAAACCAGAAATAAGGCCGGGCCACCGCCCCAATATCTTCCGAGATTTGAAAAGCTTTATATGTTTCTTCCAACGCTCCTTCGCCTAGAATATCATCTTGCCCCATCAAATAAATTATATCGCCGGTCGCTTTTTTACTTAAATTTTCTAAATTGCGCGAGTATCCTAGATTTTCACTGTTAACATATATTTTTATTCGCGGATCACCAAAGGTTTTGATAACTTCAACTGTATTATCCTGCGATGCGTCATCCTGGACAATTACCTCAAAATTTGAAAAACTCTGCGTGAGAATACTTCGCAAAGTTTCGCTGATATATTGAGCTCCGTTGTAAGTTGGGATCAAAATAGAAAATTTAAGATCGGACATAAAAATATATCTGAGCTAAATCGGATTTAGCTCAATCGTCATAAAGCTCTTTTTGGAATTTCCTACTCTCTTTTTCCTCTCTTATATTTTCCAAAGCATAATGTTTGTATTCGTCCACATCTTTGAATTGAGACAAAATAACTTCTTTGTTGCACAATTTGAAATCTGTTAGCCCGAGATATTCCGGAAAACTGCACCACTTATATTCTTCGGCTTTTTGAGAGCTGTGTAATTCACTGTTGCAATTCACATATGCCGAGGCATACAAGAGCCGCCCGTTATCTTTGATGCGAAAGGATTTATATCGCCCCTGAAAAAGCGGGCCTACCCGTTCATTTTTCTTGTTGAAATATTTCACAAAACTGATCCCTAGACATTGCATGAATTTCTCGATGTTTTGTTTGATTCCCCGATTTCCCAGCAAGAAATGAAAATGGTTTGGATTGAGACAATAAGCTACAATATCAACCAGCGGTTTCTTCTTGTGCAATTCCAGTTGTTTGCAATCAGAAAGCTTCGCCCCAGGATGATATCTCCGGAAATTGTCCCAGATATGCATCAAGCCGATTCTTTCATCATTTGAAAGGATCATGGTCATTACGAAACGCTTGAAATCAGATTCATCTAAGAAAATATTTCCTTTAGCCACTCCCCGATTGAAGACATGAAAATATTCCATATGAATTACTGAGCTAAATCGGATTTAGCTCAGGATAAATTGAAAGCCAATTAGAAATCTTAGAAAATACATTCCCATTGTCAAAATCGGATGCCGCAAAAGCTTTTTCCATTTTCCGTCTTCAAAAAATACTCCAAAATATCTATAATAAAATCCAAATTGCTTTTTGACGTCGGGATCATTTTTTCCCCATTTTTTTATATAAACCTCAATATTTCCCAAATAATATTTCTTTTTGGCAAGATATTTTTTGAGACCAAATTCTTTTTCATTATGATAAAGAGGACTCTTTATAATATCAATTTTTCCCAATTTTTTGAGTCTTTTATCTAAATCCCAGTCTTCACCAGCATAAAGCCTCTCATCGAAGCCGCCTGCTTCCCAAAACTTATCTTTTCGAATAAACCGAACAGCATCAATCACGGTTCCATCGTAAAAACTCCTTTCAAAATTTCTGACCTTGCCCCAAAAGCCTTTCCCACTTATTTTTTCCGGAATATAAAGAGCAATAATTTCCCTTTCTTGAGAAACCTTTTCCACACATTCAGAAATGACGCTTTTCGAAAGCTTCATATCCGCATCTAGGTGAAGAAAATAGTCACCTTTTGACAGTCGAACGCCAAAATTTTTTTGAGCAGAACGCTCCGGCCCTTGATCAAATACTTTATTGGTATATTTTCGGGCTATTTCTTTGGTTCTGTCGGTAGAATTATTGTCTACGACGATAATTTCAATATTTTCCTTCGAATAGGTTTGTGCCAAAACAGACTCAAGGCAATTCCTAATGTTTCTTTCTTCGTTTTTTGTGACGATTATAACCGAAATTAGCATAAATTTGACCTTTTGATTAAGTATAATATTATTTATAATGAAAATACAAACATTACGAAATACGAAAGATTGGCTAACCTTGATATAAAAGTGTATTTCGCAAAATTTTTTCGTATTTTCGCTGGACTTATAAATCCGTAAATTTATGCCTCTCAACAATTTCCAAAAAAACTATGTCAAAAGAAATTGGCGGCATTTGTCGCTTTCGGAAATGGCTTTCCATCTAAAAATTTCCGAAAAAGAAATCTTGAACCATCTCAAGAAAAAGTGGTCGCCGGAAAAATATGAAAAATTTTTGCGCCGGCACTATGAGAAAAAAAACACTCTAAGCCAAAGCAAAACTGTATTTAGCTTCACAGATTTTCTCCGCAAAAACCGACTCGCTTTGGCTTTTCTAGCTCTTTTAGTTTTTGCCGCTTATGTTAATTCTTTCAATAATGGTTTTGTCTCTGATGACATTGCTGGTTTTGCCAAAAATCCTAATTTAGGTAAAGTTTCTAGTATTTTTGCTGGACCTGCTCATTTTTCCCTTCCTAACCTCTTTCAGTTTATAGCTTACCATATTGGAGGCCTCCACCCTTTCACTTTTCGGATAATCAACATCCTTTCCCATTTAGGTTGCGTTTTTGTAATTTATATCTTGTTTTCCCTTTCAATGAATGAAAGAATTGCAGTTATCACTGCTTCTCTTTTTGCCGTTCATCCTATTCTCACCGAATCGGTGTCTTGGATTTCGGGCGGATTGTATTCAATATATGCTTTTTTCTTTCTACTCTCTTTTCTTTTTTATCTATTTTCAGAAAGCAATCGAAAATATTTCTATTATTCTCTTCTCTTTTTTGTTTTTTCTCTTTTTTCTTCCGAAAAAGCTTTAGCGCTTTTTTTAGTTTTTGCGCTCTATGAACTTTCTTTCGGCAGTCTGAAATACAACTGGAGAAAGGTCCTTCCCTATTTCTCAATAAGCTTTTTTCTGTTGATTTTATATGTAACAAAAGTTGGCTATCGAGTATCAGCCGTAGAAGCCCAAACCTATCAAACTGATGGAAACAAGTTTTATAACCCGCTTGTTCAAATTCCAGTAGCTATCGGAACATATCTTAAGCTAATTTTTTGGCCGGATAAACTCAGTCTTTATCAAACCGAAATGACATTTTCTCAAGGACAATACCTTTTACTTTTAATAACAACATTAACCTTTTTTGGCGTTATCATTTGGAGCTATTTTAAAAACAAAACTACTTTCTTTTGGCTTGTTTTTTTTGTGATCACTCTTCTTCCAACCCTCACCCCTTTCAAAATATCTTGGATTGTAGCCGAAAGATATGTCTATCTTGGAACGCTAGGCATCCTCATTTGCCTTGCTATGTTACTTGACCGTTTTATGAAACTAAACAAAAACAGTAAAATGGTTGGCTATTTTCTTCTGGCAATAATTATTTCCTCTCTGTCCGGCCGCACCATCCTTCGCAACCAAGACTGGAAAAGTGAAGATACTTTATGGCTCGCCACTGCTAAAGTGGCCCCTTCCGGCCAGCAAATTCACAATAACTTGGGAGATGTTTACGCCCGGCAGGGAAATTTGCCAAAAGCAGTTGAAGAATTCAAAAAAGCTATTGAAATCAATCCTAAATATGCTGACGCCTATCATAACCTGGCTAATACTTATCAACAGATGGGACAAATTGATGCCGCTATTGAAAACTATGAAAAGGCTATTTCTATTAACCCTCAGCTCTGGCAGTCCTATCAAAACTTAGGAGCCATTTATTTTAGTAAAGGAGATTACAAAACTGCTTTTGAAAAAATGAGAAAAGCGTTGGAAATCAATCCCCACGATGAAAATTTGCAAAATAGTTTGAAAATCATTACTAGTAAACTGATGGAAAGTCAGCCTCTTCCTGAGCCGGAAAATAAGTCAACTGAAACTAAATCTAATCCGTAAAATAAATTGCGAGAATCTGGAAACTAATCTTTGTTTTTTTTAATTTCTCCAACTTAAAAATAGAACGGGAGCTCAACTCCCGTCGGAAATTCCGAAATTAGAAAAACTAGGAAAAATCAATCAGGTGTCCCAGAACTTTTCTTCCTGCTTTTGCATAGAATTTCATGTCTTCCCAGCTCCGCACATTCTTTATCTTATTAAAGAAAAACCTTGGAGTTACAAATGAGCGGTAAAATCGGCCAATCATTTTTTTGAGCTCTTCCGGTGAAACTTTCGTTTTTATCACCGGTTCGCGTTGGTCAAAGCGGTCATAGTCATTAGTTAATAATAAATTATTCTCTTGGCAATATCTATAGAGCGGCGTGCCCGGATAAGGAATCATAAGCGTTGCCTGAAGAGAGTCAACATATCCTTTTCGAAACAAGTTTTTCGCAAAAGTTAATGTATTTTCCAAGTCTTTTTGTGTCTCCCACGGATAGCCAACCATTACCGTGATGTGCGGCTCAAGTCCAGCAGATTTACATGTCTTGAGAGAGGGTTCGATTTCTTCAACGCGCAGATTTTTATTGATTCGGTCCAAGGTATTCTGATTGGCTGACTCCAATCCAAAAAGAATCATCCGAAAACCAGCTTCTTTTATTAATTTCCAAGTTTCAAAATTTTTTATGGCGTTGAGACGCATATTACAGCTAATTTTGACTTTCTGATTATATCCCCTTTCCACTAGCCCTTGACAAAAATCTTCCAACCATTTTCCCACTGGCAAAGTTCCCGAGTCTTCCATAACCTCTTTCACTCCAAGTTCAATAAGTCCGCCAATCTCATCAAGTGCTTTTTCTACAGAGCGCACCCGAAATTTTTCTCCTGGAAACAAAGCCGCCCAAGAGCAAAAAGAACATCTTCCCCACCAACAGTCCCGAGCGTTCATAATATAACTTCCCGGGGTATATTTGTAATTCCCGTTTTCGTAGGCATAAAGCTCCCACCGCGTAAGATTTCGGTCAATTAGCGGCAATTCATCAAGAGAATGTTTCTCAAGATTGTATTTGCCAGAGTTTACGATATTATTTCCATTTCGATAATATACCCCGCCCTCTAGTTCTCCTTTGCCTGAAAGTTTATTTGCAATACTTAAAAGAAGAAAATCGTAATCTCCCCCAGCCAGAACATAATCCACCTTTGAATTTTTCATTGATTCTTCTGGAAGAGCCGTGACGTGGTCGCCCATCAAGACACAACGCGCGGCCTGTAATTCGTGACATGATTTGAGTTCATCTATAATTTTCCAGTGTCGTTTTATTACCGGGGTCTTCGTTTCAATGACAACAAGATCCGGTTTTTCACGAACGAGCCTTTTTTTCCATTCTTCATAAGTTAAATTTTCAGCGATGGCGTCGTCCCAAAAAACTTCATAGCCGTTTTCGGCAAGAAGTGTTGCCGCTGAAGCTGGAATCATCGGATATATATAGGTTGGATCAGAAAACCACTGAAACTGCCGATTTTGAGATAATAACGGAGTTCCTTTTCTGTTTTCCAGCGGCGGGTAAGATATAGCAATTTTTAGTTTTTTCATAGATTCTTTCTCTGCAAACTACGAACTAATTACGAATATACGAAAATTTTCGTAGTTTATATTTTCGTAAAGCAAAGCTTTTTCGTAGTTCGTAGAAATCATCTAAGTTTGCTTTTTAAATCCTTTACAAATATCAAACCCTGCAAAAATCGCAAGCCATAAAAAATATGGGTAAGGAAAATATAATACGAAGCGGCTAGGGTGACCAAAATATTTCGCTCATATTTATAAATATCATAAAAAGCGTTGAGAAGAGCTACAAAATAAATTATCCAGCCCAAAATATAAAGTTCAAGAAATATCTTGGAAAAGAAAGCTAGAATTCCTCCAATGATTATAAACAACACTAAGAGACTAGGCATAAAATATTTCCAATGGAGAGAAGTCCGGGGGTACTTTTTGGCAAAATATCCCCGATGAAGACCATAGCCACTAATTTGCTGGATATGCCTGATAAGACCTTCTCGTCGATGATGATAAACAATAAGTTCCGGATCATAAAGGATACGCTTATTTTTTTCAGTGAGAAGATCAAAACCTAATTTCGTGTCTTCGCCCGGCCAATAATCCCCTTGAAAACCGCCCAGACTTTCGAAAATATCCTTGCGAATGGAAAGGTTGACTGTGGGCCAATCCGCTACAAACTTTTTCTTGCCAACTGGCCGATATCTTTCCGGAAAACCGCCGGAAAGCGAACTCAAAAAAGTGGCACCGCTCACCCTTTGCCAAAATTGGCTTTCCTTGGGAGTTAAAGCGGGACCACCCACTGCTACAATGTTTTTGTCCTTAAAATCCCTCTCCAGAATTTCTAAAAAATCATCTTGGGGATAGGCATCGTCATCAATAAATATCAAAATTTCTCCTTTTGCATCGCGAATAGCAAGATTCCTTTTCTGAGCAGGGCCTACCCGGCCGGTAGCAATCTGCCTTGTCTTTTCCCAAACCTCGGGTGTGACTTTGTCGGGATAGACTATAATTTCAAAGTCATCTCTCTGAAAAGAGAGAATTCTTGAAATATTGTTTCGAAGGTAATCGTTGATTTCCTTGGTAGGGATAATAAGGCTATATTTTATCATACTTTTCACGGTTTTCGATCTCTAGTTTTTTTCACAAAACCAGTTTAAGGCGAAAATCGAGAGGTAACCTACCAAAAAGGAAAGGGAAAAGGCCGCAACTATTTCCTTTAGGTTTTGGTGGTAAGTTGCTACGCTTCCAATCATCACTCCTCCCGTTGCCACTAAAAGATAGACTACTCGAAAATCGTGTCTTGCGAAAGACAAATTCGCTTCCAGAGTAAGCAAAGAAAGCAAAAAAGACATTACTCCAAACAGCCAAAGAAGACGAGGTTCAAAAACATATTTTTTTCCAAAAAATAAATTGATTATAAACTCAGGTACCAGATAATAAACTAGCAAAAATCCTAAAGCAAGAGCGGTCATCAGAAAGTAGACTTTCAAAACGCTTTTCTTGCCCAGTCTTTTTCCTTTATAGCCATCAACACAAGCTCCTGGAAGAGCCACGCTGACTGCCGCTAAATTAAGCCAGAGAATAATCTTTCCAATCAAACTAAAAGCGCCGTAATAACCCGCTGTTTCTGCTGAAGAGAAGTATTTTACCAAAAGAATATCCAAGTTCGAAACAAGAACAAGAGTGAGAGAAAAAAAGAAAATTTTCAGGGCCGTTTTTTGCAAGCTGACTTCTGAAAAATATTTTTCCTTCCAACTAGTTTTCTTTTGGCTACCCTCTTCCCCTTTTTTGATTTTTTTTCTGCTCCAATATTTTGCCAAATACCAGCTAGTCAAAGCCATCAGCAAAAAAGAAAAAGAAACCGCTGAAGCCCGATGAAAAAAATAGGCTAGACTGGCTCCAGCGATAAATTTAATAAGTGCGGCAAATATTCCCACCAAACCCAAAAAAGCAAATTCCTTCCAGCCTCTCAAAATTTCTTGATAGATAACCGCCAGGGTAGAAAAGAAGGTTGCTAAACCTATGACCCAAAAACCAACTAAGCTGGAAAAATGAAGGAGTTTTGCTAAAAGCGGACTTACAACAAAAAGAAAAACGAACAAAGCCAAGGCCAATCTTGAAACTTTTTCTGACAAAAATTCAGCAAATTCTCTGTTGGCTTCATGGTCCTTGTGAGCTGCAAAAACGGAAGTGTGTTTGACTACAAAATAAGAAAGGGCAGAATTAAAGATACCAAAAATAAGAAAAAGGGAAAGAAGACTTTGTAACTCTCCATACTGGGAAATAGGCAGTTGGCGAGAAACAACAAAATGAAAAAGGTAACCCAGCAAACCTCCCGCTCCCGCACTTACCATCATTGCTAAATTATCCCTTATATATACACTTTTTAGGAATTTTAGCATTGTCTCTAGTTTATTCTAACAAATGGCATTCAATCCCCTCCTTTTAGCAATTCAGACTCGAATTGAATTATCTGATCCCTCAGCCAGCGGTGAGGTATTATTAAGCTTCAGTAATAAAATCTTAGCACATTAAAAATAAAAAAGCACCCCTTTAAAAAATAGGGGGCTTGCTAACTTACTTCCCTAATCTCGAATATTGGGATATTTTCCTCGCCATTGGCTATTTTCTCAATGGGAAAGGATTAGCAAAGTAGCGATAAAGGTATTTCTCGTAAACCGAACCAACTGGATAACAGCATCTGGGATTGGGAACTTCGTCTGGGTCATAACAACAACCGCCCCATTGCCCTTTTGGGTTTCTTTTACTTTTGTGGGGATCATCCTTACGTCCTTCTGCCAAGACGTGACAAATAAGCTTTCCGTCTTTCATTTTTCCGTCCGGCGGCAGAGGAGGATTTTTCAAATTGGCTAAGATGTGAGCTGGAATCTTCACGCAAGCTATACCCGAAGATTTAGTGCTATGTTGGGAAGAAAGATTTTCTTTTAAGACAGTTTTCACAATTTCCACAAAACCTATACTGCCGGCCGATCCAAAAAATTCAGGAAAATTTTTTATAACTTCGACTTTGGGATTGTCCGGCTTCTCCATACCTTCTTTCATTATGGGAATAAGATTATAAATATATTCATCTCTTGTTAGAGTATAGAAAAAGCCAGCTTCGTAACAATCGTCTTTTGGCGGAATATAGATTTCTTTAGCCGGAAAGTTCTGATTTTCGAAAAGATAATTTTCAAAAGAAGGGCAAGCATCATCTGTTTTTGACTCTTCTTTTTTCAATTCCAGAAATTCAGTTGTGTTTTCTGTCCCTTTTGTTTTTTTAGCTTCATAAACCACCACATCAAAGCCTAAATATGGATTTTCTTCATCCTTCTCCACTTCGCTTTTCCTAAAAAGATAACGATACTGCCATTTTGCACCGCGGGAAGGAGCTTGAGCAGTTGGCTTTTCCCAGTTGGGAGGATATTTCAGCTTAAAACCATAATATCGATTACTGTATATCTGCCAACCTTCCGTATCAACAGCGGGAGGATCAAGCATCTCCTCTTCTACTGCTGCTTCTGTTTTATAATCTGTTAAAGTAGACTCAATCATCTGGGAAATATTATCGCTATCGCTTTTTTTTAAAATTGAATATTGCTTAGCCGCCAAAGCCATCGCTCCCACGGTAAAAAAAGCAGCTGCTACCACCAGAGCCTCTTTGATTACCTTTGGATGTTTTTTTAAAAGCCTAAAAGCAAAAGTTCTCTTAGGCTTTTTTCGTTTCCCCTTTTTCACTATTGGTTGTTGTAATAAATGGTACCCAATTCCAGAACAAGTCCTGAACTCCAAAACGAATTACTTGAGCTGCAACAAGCTACAGATATTAAAAAATAATAAACCATTTAGATATAACTTAAATCCCGAATACTAAGGTTATTTTAGTATAAAAACTTTTCTTATTCAATAGTGCGTGAGATAAGTCTTTAATTCTTTTCCAAAAAAAATTTTAAAATAAAACAAAAATTCATCTTTTAATAAAATCTTTATAAAAGTGATTCGTAAAACAAAAATTTGATCTCTAAATAGCTTTGGCGGGACTTCAATTACCTACTTTTTAACAATTTTTCTAAAAACAGCTTCGTATTGATCGATCATTCTTTTTGTTGAAAAATTTTTTTCTACGCTCCTTCTACATTTCTCAGGCTTAATTTTTTCAACTTTTTTCACTGCTTCAACCATCTCTTTAACATTATCAACAATAAACCCGTTTATTCCTTCTTGAATTATTTCTGAAACAGAGCCCTTCCTGAAAGCTACTACCGGAGTTCCACAGGCTAAAGCCTCAATCATAACCAAGCCAAACGGTTCTTCCCATAGAATAGGAAATAACAGACACCTAGCTTCTCTTAAATATTTCACTTTCTTTTCAAAATCAGCTTCGCCTAGATAACGAATAAGTTTCCCATCAATTTTGCTTTTTACTCTTTTTTCATAAAATTTCTGATCTTTTGGATCAATCTTAGCAACAATAAACAAAGGAATATTAACTTTTCTAGCCACTTTAATGGCTTCCAAAATCCCTTTAAAGGGGGTAATACGCCCAAGAAACAACAGGTAATTCTCCTTTTTGGATTCAAAGGGGAACTTCTTAATGGGAAGAGCATTATGGATCACATTTGTCTTTGGAAAAAAGGAAACCGGACGTTTTTGGCTTTCACTAACAAATATCATTTCGTGACGATGCAAGGATAAGGTTTGGCGATAATACTTAATGTTAGCTTTAATAGCAGTGGTATTATGAAAAGTTAAAGCTACTGGAACAGTAAAAAAATCCAAAAGATTGACAATTATATTATCGATATTGAAACGGAATATCAAAGGTTCGTAATTAAAATGAATAACATCAAACTCGCTCTGTCGACTTAAAACAGTTAATATCTGCTTCAATTCCCAGCGGCGATTCTCCTCAATATGCTCACTAGTTGGATAAGGAGAAATTTCAACCCTGGAAATCCCCCTTTTTTTGATAGTTGAACCAGCCGAACAAAAAATAGTAACTCTGTGACCTCTTTCAGCTAATCCACAAGCTAGCTCATTAACAACAAACTCAATTCCTCCGTATTTTTTAGGAGGAACAGGAACCATAAGGGGCGATACAATAGCTATTCTCATTTATTTCCACAAATTAATAACTTATATACCTTTTCATAATTTTTTGCCATTACCGGAATATCAAATCTTTTTTCTGCTTCGATTCGACAAGCTTTCCTAGATAATTTGTCTACTTCCTTCATTGCCTTAATAAAAGACAATTCGTTTCTGACAATAAATCCAGTTTTTCCATTCCTTAAAATCTCTGGCACCGCTCCTCTTCTGAAAGCAATAACTGGAGTTCCACAGGCTAAGGCTTCAACCATAACCAGACCAAAAGCTTCATTCCAACGAGAAGGAAAAAGCAGGGCCGAAGCACTGGCTAGCAGTTCCGCTTTTTTTCTATGGCCTATTTCTCCAATAAACTTAATACGCTTTCCGTCAATGTATTTAAATACCCTCTTTTCTAAGAATGGTTTATCTTCTTCTCTAATCTCCCCAGCAATAGTTAATCTGGCTTTCAATCGAACAGCCGACCTTACAGCAATATCCACCCCCTTATTTTTTGAAAGAGTTCCTAAAAAAACAAAATGATTTTCATTCTTTTTAAAGTTCGCCCGAAAGGATTTTACTTCAATTCCATGGTACACTGTCCCTACATAATTAAGCTGAGGGGCAAGACTGCGCTGAGCATTACTAATAGATACAAAAGGGTATTCCCTAAAAGCCTCCGCAAGGGATGGAAAATCAGGTGGTAAGCTGCTGTGAAGAGTAGTCACAAAAGGCTTCGCTATAAAAGGGGCTAGTGCCACCGGATGAATCCCCATGTGATTATGAACAATATCAAAATTATTCACTCGCTTCCCTAACTCAAAAAAGGACAGAAATTCATATTGCTTAATTCCGCTCCAATCAAAACGACCTATTAATTCATACATCGGTTTTCCAATAACCGGAACAAGCTTACCAACCACCTTAGAGCCTTTGCACGCAAAAGTTGTAATATCATGCCCCAACTCACTTAGTCCCTTGGCTAAATTAGCAACTACTAGTTCCGACCCACCGTACTTTTTTGGCGGAACTTTTTTCCAAAGTGGGGCAAGTAAAGCTATTCTCATATGGTTTTTTATGAAAATTTTTATCTAATATGCCCTTACCTTCAATAAGAAACTTTTCATATTTCAATTCTTGTTTAGCCAACAGCTTCTTAGAGCAGTTTTTCGTAGGAAAAATTTTCCAATGAACATAATAGATACAGAACAAAACAAAAGAAGAGGAAAGGAACATTATCCTAATACCAAGCTCTTCTTTTAAGTAACTCGCCTTTATAAAAACAACAAGTAACAAGCTTCCTAGAAAGAGTTCTTGATAGGTATTCTTAATTAAGCTTGGCATCTTGGTCAAGATAAATTTATTAGTTCGATCAAAAACCATTTTAGTTCGAAAGAGAAATGCTAGCCAAGCTTCGGAATAAACTAGAGTCATCCCTATATGAACCAAAAAAGCTTTCCAGGAACGCCTAAGAGATCGTTCGCTTCCCCTAAAAGATGACCAGAAAAGAGTTTGCTTGGAAAACAAATTTACCAAAAGCGAGAGAAAAGCTATGCTTATAATAAGTCTGTGTTGATTGATTAAGGGAATAGAAGAAAAAAGAGTAATTATTGCATAAGCAGACATTGCAGCAAAAGGCAAAAAATTTAAGTGAGTCCAGGCAGTAAGATGAAGAAAAAACCCAAACCAAGACTTGAATGGAATTTTTTTTAAACATCAAAAATAGCTTTGGCAGAGATTGAGCATTACCAAAAGCCCAGCGCCACTTTTGTTTCCTATAAGCCTCAATGTCGTAGGGCATTAAACCATAGCCAACTGACAAGTCAACATAAACACCCTTATAACCAGCTTCGTAGATTCTCAGTCCTATATCCGCATCTTCTGTTAAAATTTCACTTCGGAAACCCTTTAACTGCTTAAGAACTTCTGACTTATAAACACTCAGCGTTCCAGTAGAAGGAACACAATCAAAATGATTTGCCATATTCATATAAACACTAAAGAAATGGCTATACTCATCGGCAATGGGTTGATTTTCTTGGCTGCAATTTCGGTAGCACTGGGGAAATTGAACTAAGGCAATGTCTTTCTTAAAGAAATAAGAAAGAGCAATCAAGAGGAAATCAGGTTTTACTAAATAATCAGCATCAATAACAGCTATATATTCTGATCTGGAATCTACTCTTTTCAGAAGATAGTTAACTGCTCCCGCTTTAAAGCCAGAAAGTTGATCAACATGGAAAAAACGAAACCTTTCTCCAAGAGTTTTAGTAAAAATTTCCACCGGTTTCCAAACAGAAATATCCTTAGTATTGTTATCGATGACCAAAACCTCAAAATTTTCGTATTGAAGTTGCGATAAACTCTCTAGGGTTTGCATTAGAATAGCAGGTGGCTCATTATAAGCGGGAACTAAAATAGAAACAAAAGGCTGATTTTTTATCAGCTTTCTTTTTGGCTTAAATTTAGGAAGAAAAGAAATGACAATTTGAAAAAAAGACAAAAAAAGTACTCCTCCAAAATTCAAAACTACTAAAATTAAGACAACCTGAGGAACAACAACAAAAGATACTAGTACAGAAAAAAGGAGTAAAAAAACACCCATGAACGTCAAAAAATTTTATTAGAAAATCTCTCAATCCTTCCTAATTAAACTTTAGCATAAAAATAACTCCAGAGCAAGCTCCCGGGTTCTAAAACTGGATCCTCTATAAATTAGATAGGGCTAGAAACTGTTATGCACCCCGTAAAACACCTTTATTCTTTATTATGGTTATGTGATAGAAGGCAACAATCACCTAAAGCTTTACAGTAAGAGCTATAACAATAGATTCCCACACCTTTAAAGGCGTGGGAATCTATTGTATCTAAATCCTATCATAATTATTAACGTGTGATCAAATACAAAAACACCCATTGAGTAGGTGTTCTTGCTATAAAGCATTGCAAGCTTTTGCGGTTGTCCTGTAGTTAAGGCTTATAAAAAGCCAGAACTATTAGCCAAAGCCTATTAACGACCATACAGGTTTGTGCTCCGATAAGATCGAAGCTCTTCACCGTATCTCCCTAGAAGGTTTACTCGTTCACTTTTTCGCAAAAAGTGATTTCGGGAAGATGATTCGTGCGAGGTATTAAGTATATTTTCGAAGCGTTTCAAGGGTCGCTTTCACAGTCGGATTTTCAATGTTAAGGAATTCGACTTTTTTAAATTTCTTTTTGATATTTGTGATGACTTCATCAGCCCAAGAAGGCGTCAGAACTTTAACTCCCGAAAAATCAATTTCAATGGTTTCATTTTCATTTAAGTCCTTGGTAAGATACGCTGACATAGCCAAAAATGCTTCCTTGCCTGCAGGCCTGGAAGTCAAAATTTCTCCAAATTTTTTGAGCTCGATACGCATAAAATTATTTTGGTATTCTTAATATCGCAAGACACCCGCTTACTTCTTTTTCTGCATCACTAATCTTGAAATTTTCATTTAATTCAGCTTTGGCTTTTCCCGAATAGAAATCCAAATGAATATTTTCTGTTTTTACATTCTCTCGAACAAATTTAAGTCCATTTCCCCTTACTTCTGGGGCACGGCCTGATATAACCTCGGTAAAAGCGACTTTTAAGGCCTCGCTATCTTTAACTAATTCTGGCTTGACCTTTCTAAGTGTTGCCAGAACCCCCTGTCCTCTGTCAGCCAAAACAACGCTTAATGAATTATTCGAATAGCCATAAGCAAAAAATATTCCTGGAATATCTCTCCAGTTTCCGAGATTGTGATCAAATGAATTGTTTCCAATTTCGCCCGCAATAGCAGCGACGATGTATGCCTTGTTTTCCAAAATTTTTTTTTCTTGAAGTAAGTCGTTTGTCATTTTCTCCAATCGTACTTGAAAAATGTCTCTTGTTTTGCAGTAATTTTCACTCGATACATCGACATTTTCAACTTTTTCACTGATCCACTGCCAAGCTTGCTTTGTTATATTTTCCATAAATTTTCGGATATTACACCTAAACTTTATCATAAAAATGCAAGAAACGCCATTCCTAGCGTTTCTTATTTTATTGCAAACTTTTGCGCCACAGCCCCAGTTTTTCAAAAATCAGAATTTCTCCTTGAATAGCAAACCTAAATTATATCCAAAATCTCTAGCACTAACAGCACAACTGGAGCTGGGTAAAGTTGTCCTTTTTGAATTGCAAATTTATGCGGTTGCCCTGCGCATAAAGCTAAATAAATAGCTTTATACTAGCTAAAAAATCTATTTTGCCATCCCGCCGAGGCGGGACGAACGACCATATAGGTTTGTGCTCCGATAATATCGAAGCTCTTCACCGTATCTCCCTAGAAAGGAGGTGATCCATCCACAGCTTCCGCTACGGATGCCTTGTTACGACTTCACCCTTATCATCGATCCCACCGTGGTGCCTCTTAAAGAGGCGCTTCGGGTGTTACCGACTCTCTTGGTGTGACGGGCGGTGAGTACAAGACCCGAGAACGTATTCACCGGGACATGGCTGATTCCCGATTACTAGCGATTCCAGCTTCATGAAGTCGAGTTGCAGACTTCAATCCGAACTGAGACCGGCTTTTGGGATTGGCTCCGGATCGCTCCTTGGCAACCCATTGTACCGGCCATTGTAGCATGCGTGTCGCCCAAGGCGTCAAGGGCCATGCTGATTTGACGTCATCCCCACCTTCCTCCCAGCCCGAAACGCGCTTCGCTAAAGTTATAAAGTTTATAAAGTGGAAATTTGATCAAGATATTTTTGGAATCTTCACAAACCTTAAAAAATTTTAACTCCGCATTAAACGCGCTTTGGGCTGGGCAGTCCCGAGTGACACTTCTAACACTCGGCAGGGGTTGCGCTCGTTTCCCCACTTAAGGGTACACCTCACGGCACGAGCTGACGACAACCATGCAGCACCTGTGGCGGCTCCTGACTGGATACAGGTGGTTGCCATCTCTGGCTCCTACTTCCGTCATG
>CAZHTL010000121.1:0-5982 GCA_964535415.1 uncultured Bdellovibrionales bacterium
AATATGTCCGCGGCGAAGTTCACACCCAAACCATTGATGGATTCTGGGGCAAACTGAAAACATTTCTTGATTCTATCGGCGGAATCAGAAAAGAACGATTACACCTTTTTATTGGAGAGTATCAATGGAGATACAATTTCCTCACCTTGATCGCAAGAAACAAACAGAAAGAATCTATGAATTTCTTACGAAATTTGGTGGCAGAAGTTAGACATTACCCTTATTATATGCTGTCGATTTACGCGCTAGTTTTTTTTCTGGTTCTTGTTCTCCTGGCTCTGGCTGGGTTTGTTTTGTCTTTACGCAGAAAAATAGCTGATCTAAAGAAGGAAGAATTAGAAAAAAAAGATAATCATATAATAAGCAACTTGACCAATCAAATTCAGCTTTTATTCCAAACCCTGGGAAATATTCAGAAAAGCTTTGATCAGCGTCTTAGCGAGAATACTAACCGACTTGATAATGCCAGTCGTTCTTATGGAGAGGTTCAAAAACAAATTGTTCATCTTCAGGAAGAAGTGAAAAGAGTTCGTGAAGTGGGAAAGAATATCGCCAGTTTGCAGGATATCTTGAGAGCGCCGAAGCTAAGGGGGGTAATGGGGGAGTTTTTACTTGAGAATCTTTTGACTCAAATCTTTAGTCGGGAACACTACGAATTTCAGTATGCTTTTAAAAGTGGAGAGAAAGTTGATGCCGTGATCAAACTAAAAGACTATTTGGTTCCTATTGACTCAAAATTCCCTCTGGAAAATTTCCGAAAAGGTTCGGAAGCTAGCGAAAAAGAAAAGGAAAATTTTGCGAGGCTTTTTTATGGAGATGTCAAGAGACACATTGATTCCATTGCCAAGAAGTACATTTTGCCGGACGAAGGAACGGTTGACTTTGCTCTTATGTATATACCAGCGGAGAATGTTTATCACGAAATAATCACCCATAGTTTTGGCGGGATGAAGCTGTTTGATTATGCGACTAGCAAAAAAGTGATTCCCGTTTCACCTAACACTCTCTATGCTTACCTTTCGACGATTATTATGGGCTTGCGAGGCATGAAAATAGAGGAAAATGCCAAACTTATTCTTCAAAATCTCAAACGACTGGAAATTGAATTTGGAAAAATTAGAAGCGACTTTGAAATTTTAGGCTCTCATCTTTCTAATGCTTCCAAGAAATATCAGGATGTGGAAAAGCGTTTGGACCGGTTCGAAACAAGGATAGAAAAATCAAAAACAAAAGAAATTGAAGATAGTAAAAATTTAGCTATTGATGAAAGTAAAGAAAGGAAAAATGAACTGGAAAAATGAAATAAAGGAAAAATTCAAAAGGTTTTTTTGGCATGGATATTGGACTGATCCGACAATATTTTTTTCTTTGGTTTTGGCAATTCTTTCTAATCTAGGGATGTGGCTGGCAATTTGGCAGTTAGTGGAGCCGACTAACCGGCCAATGATTCTTCACTATAATGTCTATTTCGGAGTAGATGCAATTGGAGACTGGAAAAACATTTTTCTTATGCCGGCACTGGCTCTAATGACCCTTTTAGTAAACACTATCCTTTCTCGCTTTTTCTACTATAAGGAAAGATTGATTGCTTATCTTTTTGCCGGAATGGCATTTCTTGTTCAGCTTCTTATGGCAGTGGGGTTGGGAGGCGTAATCCTTATTAATTTTTAGCTTTTTCCTGAGATGGCATCTTAGGAATCTTGAGAGTTTTAAAATAGTTTGTAAGCGGAGCGAATATGAAATTTTGCATCTTGATTTTTGATTTTTGATATGTTTTCTTATCCCGATCCTCGCACAACTGATCCCCGCGAACATCGACTGCAGAGAATCTTTGAAATTATTCCGGGAGCGTTGACTTGGTTTACTCTCTTGGGAATGTTTGTCTTTTCTTTTTGGGTTCCCCTTTGGGTGGCTATTTTTATAATTGCTTTTGATATCTATTGGCTCTACCGAACAATTTATATTTCTATTTATTCAATTGCTGCTTTTCGCAAAATGCAGCGCTGGAAAGAAATTAATTGGATGGAAGCTTGTCGGAAAATAGCTGATCCGGAAAATTTTCTTAGAGAAATCGAAGAGGAATATCAAAAAGCGAAAAGAATTTTTGCCAAAAAACGTTGGAAATTTTTTTCTGAAGAGAGAAGAATGGCTAAGAAAAGATTGGGAGTTGCTATTGAGCTGAAGAAGGAAGTTCAGGAAATTCTTAAGCTAGATAGATCAAAATTCTTGCCTTGGGAAGATATTTTTCATGTGATTATGCTTCCAACAGCTAGCGAAGGACCAGAAATCATTGAGCCGGCTATCCAAGCGGTGGCAGACTCTGATTATCCGAATGAAAAATTTATTATTCTTCTTGCTACCGAAGAGCGGGAAGATGAAAAAAAGAGAGAATATAAAATAAATTATCTTAAGAATAAATTTGGAAAAACCTTTTTTGATTTTCTAGTGACAGTTCATAAAGTAGCTCCCGGAGAAATGAAAGCCAAGGCTTCTAATACTACTTTTGCCGCTAAAGAGCTTAAGAAATATCTAGAAAACAAGAATATTCCTCTTGAACGAGTTATTCTTTCCAATTTTGACTGTGATACTTGTGCTCATCCTCAGTATTTTGCTGCTCTCACTCTGAAATATTGTACTGAGCCGCGCCGTCTCCAATTTGCCTATCAACCGCTTCCAATGTATCACAACAATATCTGGGACACGAATGCTTTTGTTCGCATAATTGTTACCGGTTCAAGTTTTTGGCATATGGTTGAATCAATGCGGCCGGAACATATGGTGACTTTTTCTTCTCACTCAGAAGCCTTCAAAACAATTGTAGATGTTGGTTATTGGTCGGTGAATGTAATCTCTGAAGATAGCCTTATTTTTTGGAAGGGCTATACTTTTTTCAATGGTGACTACGAGGTCAAGCCGATTTACCTTCCAGTTTCACTTGATGCGGTTTTGGCCCATAGTTATTGGAAGACAATTGTCAATCAATATAAGCAAAAAAGGCGCTGGGCTTATGGCATTGAAAATTTTCCCTTGCTAGCACGTGCCTTTTTGAAGAATAGAAAAATTCCTTTTAGAAAAAAGTTGAGGCATCTTTTCGTAATGCTGGAAGGTCATTGGTCTTGGGCAACCAATTCTTTCATTATTGCTCTTTTAGGATGGCTGCCGGTTATCATTGGCGGACCAGAATTTAATCGGTCGGTACTAGCGCATAATTTGCCCTATATTACCCGCTATCTTATGAATGCGGCACTTGTTGGTTTAGTGGTTTCGATGTTCTTGAGTTTGATGCTGCTTCCGCCAAGGCCGAAAAAATATTCACGAAAAAGATATATCTATATGTTTCTTCAGTGGTTTCTGGTTCCTGTCACGGCGCCCTTTCTGGGCGCTTTGCCGGCAGTTGACTCTCAAACTCGGATTATGCTTGGGAAATACTTTGGCGAATTTTGGGTAACGGAGAAGGTGAGGAAGGAATGAATCGAGGTGAAATCTCGAATAGACAAATAAAGGCTTATAAATGATGAAATTCATATTTCCATTTTTGTTTTCTTTTTTACTCTCGATTATCGCGATTAGGTTTTTGTTGCAGGTAAGCAAAAATCCTAAAGTGAAGCTTTTGGAATTCCTAAAGCCTAGTTTTAGGAAAAGATTTGGCGGAGCAGTGGTGATTTTGGTTTTTATTTTGATGGTGTTGTTAAATAAAGATTTGGTTATAACCAAGCCAATCACTGGAATTTTGATTGGAGGATTATTAATTTTATTATTTGGGCTTTGGGATGATCTCGAAAACTTGGACTGGAAGCGGCAATTGATAGCCCAGATTATAACTGCTTTGATGGCGATATCATTGGGAGTAAAAAGTGATTATGTGACCAATCCTTTGGGCGGTGTGATAACTTTAAGCCAACCCATCCTATATTTTTCACTTTTTACTCTTTATTTTTTACTTTTCATGAACTCACTAAATTGGTTTGATGGCATTGATGGACTTTCTGGGAGTGTAACCCTGGTGGGACTTGCCGTGATAGTTTTTTTGAGTCTTTTGCCGCATGTTAGCCAGCCGGCAGTAGCTATTTTGGGCGCAATTGCCGGTGGGGCTATTTTAGGTTTTTTGACTTTTAACTGGCATCCGGCAAAGATAATAGCGGGAACATCAGGGGCTTGGTTTTTCGGTTTTCTTTTAGCAAGTCTATCTATTTTTGCCGGAGCCAAAATTGCAACTGTCCTTTTGGTTTCGCTTATTCCAATTTTGGATCTGGCTCGAGTAGTTTGGGAAAGATACAGGGCAGGAGATTCGATATTTCAGGGTGGAGATGATCGACATTTGCATTACCAGTTGCTAAAATTAGGATTGAAAGAAAAGCAAATCGTGGTTTTAGTGAGCATAGTTAGCGCGATTGTAGGGCTGGCAGCGTTGAATTTAGGAGCATTCGGAAAACTTATATTTATTATAATTTTTTCTGGGAGTTATTTTTTATTGCTGAGGGGTTTTGAAATTAAAATTTCAAAACTTACGCGATCTAAATGATTGCTTTATGAAAAAGCCATACTTAGACAATTGGGAGATTGACTTTTATAAACCATCGAGCCTACTTGAGGGAAGATCTCACTGTTATAACTATAACACTGCAAGATACAAATAAAGCTAAATATAAAAAATTTTGTTTTTCTAAGATGGTTTCTTGAGAGAAGAAAATTGTAAGGGCAAGAAAACCTGCTTATAATTAAGATTATTTTTATTTTTTATGTCTTCCAAATATAAAATTGCGATCGTTGCGATAATTTTTGGTTTAGCAGTTTTAGCTATTCTGCTTAATTATATTTCCAGTGAAATATATTCACTCAAGTACTGGAATCCTATTCGCCGTGTTTATTTCAAAAATATTTTTGTGAAAGCAGAAGAAGTAAGGACAGCGGAAAAAATTGAAAAGGGATTAGTAGGGAGAGAAAAACTTGAGGAGGGAAGGGGAATGCTTTTTGTTATGCCGCAAAATGATTATCAGCGTTTTTGGATGAAAGGAATGCTTTTTCCGCTGGATATTATTTGGATTGAAAATGGGCGAGTAATTGGTTGTGAGGAAAGAATTTCTCCAAATGATCAAAGAATTTTCACCTCTCCTGAAAAAGCGAGCTTGGTTCTTGAAGTTAACGCTGGTTTTTGTGAAAAGTATAATGTTTTACTAAATGATCCAGTGAATATTCAGTAATAATTTCCTAAAAATTTTCCAAGAGCTTGTCGCTAAAAGACAATTGAAATATAATTTTTAGTCTATAAAATAGTTATTAGTTACTTTGGCTACTGGCGGTTATTCTGTTTGTAGCCAAGGGTTATTGGTTTTTTAACAAAGAACAATCGAAAGGTTTATGCATTACGAAATATACGAAAAGCTAAATACGAGAAATAATTTGTTTTCCTAAGATCTTAGTGTATTAGGAAGAAAGAAGCTATTTCTATCAGCCTACTTTTTTGGCTCCCTGTCAATATTGCCCTTAGGGAATTTTTTTGCTAGGCTACTAGCGGGAGTTTTAGATTCGACTCTTTTCCTATATATAATGGTCTGGACTTTTACGGATTATATAATTAATCAGCAAAGAGAGGAAATGGTTCTGCCCTTTATTTCACTGCGCAGAGCACCACGAGCGCTTACCTGTCCGGCCGGCAAACTCGGGAAGCTTTATTATAATAGAAAAATTTTAACCATTAAATTTGATCTAAAAAGGAAATGAGTATAGAAAAAATAGCAGGATTGGTGAAAAAGATGAAAATAAACGAGAAGACAATAAATTATCTTCTTATTTTCATTTTAGGTTTTCTTGTTGGTGTAGCGGTGAAAACGGAAGCCAGAAAAAGAATTACGATCGGACACGATGACTATCTAGTTTCTCAAATGAAGCAGGATTTTGATTTAATGAAGTCCCAGGTATCTCGAGCGTCTTCAGATAAATCATCAGCTAACGAAGAATCAAATGAAAGTCAAGGCGAATCTT
>CAZHTL010000122.1:0-3252 GCA_964535415.1 uncultured Bdellovibrionales bacterium
CCATCAAGCTCAAGCTTGATACCTGGCGAAATGACTGGAATAGCCATCAGTTGAGAATGAGGATGTTCAATAGAAGCGCCGGCTTCTTTTCCGTGATTGTGAAAAATTTCAATGTAATTCACAAATTTTTTGTTCATTAAGCTAAGATAACGATCCTGATAGGCGTCTATAATTTCTGCTACTTCAATTGGATCAAGCAGAGCAATTTGCCGCTGGTGATCGCGCGTAATGACAACTTCGTGATACCCAACTCCGCTCATACTAAAATAGGGACCCTCTTCATTTTTTCTCAAAGGCTGATTTCGCGAAAAGGCTGGATATTTGTTAGGTAGAACTCGAAGGCTCCAATCTCCGTCACTGCGTCGAAAAATAAGAGTATCTTTCTCCTGCCCCGTTTCTTCAGGAAAACAAAAAGGGCACTTATCTAAAAGTGGCGGATACGCTTCTCGTTTTTTTATGAACTCTCCTGGCCGCTTTCCTCGCCCTAAAGCAATCACAACCCAATCGCCAGTGATCAGATCTTGTCGAAGTTCAGAAATTTTGTTTTGTTTTTTAGGTTTGTTTCCTTCTGCCATTTTGTATCTAGTACTTTATACCTCGTATTTTGTACACGAAATTTTTGAAAAGTTCAAAAAATACCAGAAACAGATAATCTTTACAAGATACTAGTATTTATATTGACCCGTGAGCATTCTCCACTTTACTTGAAATAATTCTTGAAGCGTTTTAATATACCCCTTGATTCCAACCAGGCTTTGTCCCGCGTCTACCCAAACAACCGGCACCTGATTTATTTTATATCCCTTCTTTCTCGCCAGCATAAGCATTTCAAAATCGCCACCCCAGCGATCCACCTTAAGCTGAGGAACAATATCGCGCACTGCTTTTTCAGAAAAAACCTTGAAGCCGCACTGAGTATCATCAATTCCCCACAGCCCCAGCATTGCTTTGATAAGAAAATTTCCCATGTCTCCCATCAATTCTTTCCATTTCGGCTGGTGTTTTAGTATCCTAGCTTCTTTGAGGTCGCGAGAACCAATGATAATATCTTCGCCTTTTTCCATCAGCAGCCAAAAGTTTTTGAGATTGGTAATAGAGGTGGCACCGTCAGCATCCGTAAGAAGGCGATACCGACCGCGCGCCTTCGAATAACCTTCCCGAACTGAATACCACTTGCCGCGATTTTTTTTGCGATCGATGATTATTAGGTTTTTAATAACACCAGAAAATTCCTTCACTACATTAACTGTATTATCTTTCGAGCCGTCACTAACAACAATCACTTCGTATTCAACTTTTTTTCTGCCAAGATAATCAGCAATTTCTTTCAAGTTTTTTCGTAGTTCCTTTCCTTTTCTTCCGCCTTCGTTGTAGGCAGGAATAACAACGGAAAGATAGGGTTTGGTTTTTGTTTCAGACATTTTTTATAAGTCAATAGTAACAAAGGTTATTGGCTGTAGGGAAAGTCAATGGTCATAAGCTAAAATCATTAGTTATGATTCAAATGCCTACAGCCTACAACCAAACTTACCGCCAATGATCCCTGTTCCCAATAACCTGTAATAATTCTATCACAAAATCAAAATAAACAAAAATCGCCGCCTAAGACTCATTCTCGGAATCCAGCCAAGATTGCAAAATTATTCTCGCCGCTTCTTGATCATCATATTTTTTGACCCCTTTAACGCCCTTTTCAATGAGATTTTGGTAAGCCATTTTTGTTGTAAACATCTCGTCCTGATATTCAACTTCAATTTTCAGCTTGTTTTTTAAAAATTCTCCTAGTCTTTCGCCAGGGTAGACAATCGATTCTCTGTTTATATGACTAGCAATACCGATTATAACTTTTGAGATATTTTCCCTTTCAATTATCTCTATCAATCTTTGGATAAAATTTTTATCATTATCCAGTGTCGCGTAGGCAAAAGCTATCCGCGTTTCACTGTCCGCTATAGCGAGACCCACTCTAGATTCTCCATAATCTATACCTAAAACTTTCATTGTACCGTTCTTTGACAAGATCCCAATTCTTGTCAATAAATTCGAAAATTAACTGAAAATTTATATTTATTTCGTTATTACACTTAGCGACGATCGTCAACAAGTGTAACAAGTTTACGTCGATAAATGCAATTAGAGACAGATTTGCTAAACACCTTCCCCTTATAGTTTTGTTAATATCTCGCACCCACCTTTCGTCACCGCCACTGTGTGCTCGCAATGACCATTGAGCTTTCCATCGGCAGTTCTATACGTCCAGCCGTCAGCATCCAAAAATATCTCATAACCACCTTCATTTATCATCGGCTCAAGCGCCAGAGTCATTCCTTCTCTTAAGACAATATTTCCTAATCTCTCATGAAAATAATTCAAAACCTGGGGCGGTTCATGAACCGCATACCCGACGCCATGCCCTACTAAATCTCTCACTACCGAAAAACCGTTTTCTTTGGCACAATTTTCCACCGCCCGGGCGTAATCAGAAAGTTTTCTTCCAGAAGAAATGGCTTCTATTCCTAGACGCAAACATTCTTCGGTAACTTCCTTTATCTTCTCTACTGTTGCGGATACTTTCCCAACGCCGACCATCACTGTCGCGTCGGTATACATTCCTTTGTATTCCACACCCATATCTAGTTTCACCAAATCCCCTTCGGAAATAATTTTATCTCGAGTCGGAATGCCATGAACCACTTCATCATTCAATGACACGCAAAGCGCCGCCGGATAACCTTTCCCTTGGCCATTGGGAGCATAATTCAAAAAAGAAGGCCGCGCTCCATAAGAAAAAACAAGCTCTCGAGCGAGCCTGTCAAGTTCAAATGCGCTTATTCCCGGCTTAACTTCCCAGCGTAATTTTTCCAAAACCTCAGCTAAAATTCGCCCCCCTTCGCGCATAATTTCAATTTCTCTTTTTGATTTTATGGCAATCATATATTTCAGGAGGTGAATTTGTTCTTTATAAGATGAATTTAGTTAAGCAAATTAATATTGGCACTGACAACAACGTATTCAGTTTTTCTGTCTATTCAGGAAATTATCCACTCTCCCCTTCTATTCGCTGATATAAAAATTTCAATTGGAAATACTGGAGCAAATTTTTTGGGGATTAGTCATCTTCGTGCTACTATCGGCCATTGGAGAATTTCTGATTGCTGAAACATGGAAGATAATAATAGACTTTCTGCACAGCCTCCGGACTGCTTTTTTACACCAAATTCTTTCTCTCCAACTTTTTCAAAATATTTCTGT
>CAZHTL010000123.1:0-2722 GCA_964535415.1 uncultured Bdellovibrionales bacterium
CCTTAAAACTAGATAGTCGCGCATTTTCTCAACTATCTTATAATTTCTTTTTCTTTCTTTGCGAACCAGATCAAGAGCCGCTCCTAGCCCTACAATTCCGGGAACATTTAGGGTTCCGGCTCGCATTCCCTTTTCATGTCCTCCTCCATCTTGGATACGCTCAAGGGATGTATTCTTGCGAACATAAAGACAGCCGACCCCCTTGGGACCATATATCTTATGAGCCGAAGCAATAAGAAGGTCAACTCCTAAGTTGTCCACGCTACAATCCAGATAATTCACTGCTTGAACCGCATCGGTATGAAAAAAAATTTTGGGAAGATTTCTTTTTTCTCTTTCTCGGTTAGTCTTTCGAATAGTTTCTCCGATCTCCTTGATAGGCTGAATAGTCCCGATTTCATTGTTTACATACATCACCGAAACTAGAATCGTGTTTTCCCGAATTTCTTTTTTAATCGAACTCACCTTAACTAGACCATTTTTTCCTACTGGAACATAGGACGCTTCTACTCTCCCCTGCTCTTCCAGTTTTTTGAAAGTTTCTAAAACACAGGAGTGTTCAAATTGAGTGGTAATAATATGAGGTTTTATTTTTTTGTCTCTTTGTGAAGAAAAAGCCAAAACTGTTCCCTTGATAGCTAAATTATTACTTTCAGTTGCGCCGGAGGTAAAAATAATTTCTCCGGGTTCACAACCAAAAAAATCAGCTGTTTGCCGACGCGCTTTTTCCACCGCTTCACTGGCTTCCCTACCAAAAGAATGAAGGGAAGCCGGATTACCAAATTTTTGCGAAAAATAGGGCTTCATTGCAGCAAAAACTCGCGGATCAAGTGGAGTTGTTGCCGCATAATCAAGATAAATTCTTTTTTTCTTCATACAGCTTAATACTATACTAATACTACAACTACATAATAAATACTACATTCTCCGAAAATTTCTTGCAAGAAAAGAAAAATTATTATCCTCTGAAACAATCTCGCGATAGAAAATATAACTATTCCATTTCAAAAATTGTTCAATAGACATAAACATTCCGGTTGCGTTTGTCATTCTATAGGCCTCATTTATTAAATAAAAAATAACATCGAAGAATTTTTGAGAAACGGGAATATTTTGACTTCCTGCTCCGATATACTCCCCTTTTTCGTTTTGACAAAATCGACCGTATATAATCTCGCCCTTTAATTTGCTCTGGCTCAAATTTTTATCTATAGAACGTATTTCTTTTTTCAAAAAAGATCCTCGAGATCGGTATAACTTTCCGGTTTCAATTTCAATTTTTTATAAAAACCAGGAAAAGAGGCGCTGACTTTTGAGAAAATATCCTAGCGCCTTCTGACAATTCTGAAGAGTTGCTTCTGAGAAAAATACCGAGAAAATTTTCTTTCCCGCGGGAACACTGTCGTAGCCATTCATAGAAAAATCCATCATCAGCCACTCATTGAAAAACATTTCTGTATCTGGATTGATTTTTATTTTTGCCAAATTTTCACGACCGCCCTAAAAAAGAAAACTAGCAAATTTTAATTCAGTTTTATAGTTTTTCGTATTTATGGCAAACCAAGTTCCAAAAGCGCGAATTGTTTCTTGTGTTGAGTTCATGATTTTTAGAGCTTAGCAGAAGTTGATTTTCCGCCGTTAATACACAGCTTTATTTTCTCCATTTCAATCATAACTCAGCTTGCGGAAAAAAGGAAAAGTAAGTAGAATGCGTAATAGAAACTCGAGCTTTTATTGGCAATAAATAATCTATGAATACCTCTTATTCTGCTCTGGATACTTTTCTCACCTGTCCGCGGAAATATAAATATCAAATAATCGACAAAATCAAGGCCCCTAAATCCAAGGAGCAGTTTTTTGGTACTTTGATGCATAACACTATGAAATTTATTCATACTCCCGGAATACTCTCCCCTACTTTGGAGCAAGCCCTTGATTTTTATTCCAAAAATTGGAACGCGGACGTTTTTTCCGATGAAACAGAAGAGCGAGTCGCTTTTGCCCAAGGCATTTCAATGCTTCAAGATTATTATAAGAAAAACGATCCTTCCAAATTCAATATTGTTGACCTGGAATCGCGTTTTCAAATTGAAATATCAGATAAAATAGAAAAGTATACTGTGTCAGGCATAATCGACCGAATTGATAAAACCGAAGATGGCTTTGAGATTATTGATTATAAAACTAGCCGCAAATTACCTAGCCAAGAAAAAGTGGACAATGATTTTCAGCTTTCCTTGTATTTGGCGGCTTTTTTGAAGCGCTATCCAAAAGAAACAGCCAATATTGAAAAAATCAAAGTCAGCCTTTACTACCTAAAACACGGAGTGAAGCTCTCTTCTTCCCGAACTTTGGAACAAATCAAACAAAGCGAAGCCTTAGTGATCGACCTTATTAATCAAATAAAAAAGTCAAAATTTGAACCCGTCATTTCGGGATTATGCGACTGGTGCGGCTACCAGAACATTTGTCCAATGTGGAAGCATAAATTCAAGAAAAAAGATCTAGAAGACATTGACACAGCCAAGATTATAGAAGAATATATTTCTCTCAAAGATGAAATTAAATCCAAATCAAACCGCTTGACTGAACTCCAGGAAATACTTTCTATCTATATGGACAAAGAAAACATTGATCAGGTTTTTTCGGAGGCGGGACGAATCTTGCGCTCTCTACGTAGAACATATAAGTATGATAAAGAAAAATTACGATCCATTTTAGA
>CAZHTL010000124.1:0-2954 GCA_964535415.1 uncultured Bdellovibrionales bacterium
CCTATAGCCTACTCTCTATTTCCCTTTAACCTAAATCATGATTTCTAAAGATCTCAAAGAAGTTCTTAATCTTGTTGGAGGAAGGTACATTGTGGTCGAAAATGGAAAACCGGCCTATATCATTATGAGTTTTGAGGATTATAAAGAGACTGTGCTTAATCGGAAAAAAGAGCTTCAGGGATTGACAGAAAAAGAACTTATTGATAAGATAAATTCCGACATTTCGCTTTGGCGGGAAAGCCGAGTTGGTTCAGCTGAAAATCTTTTAGATGAGATTGAGAAGCTGGAAGATATTGAGTATATTAGATAGAATTATTAAATGAATTATTTTATTCTGTCTGACTAGGTTTGTTTTTTAATAGAGAGATTGACTAGCGGTAGAAAGAGTGGATTTAAAATTCAGTGGCTACTCGCGATAGATATATTCAATTCTCCATAGACCCCAGGATCCAGTCGCGGGATGTTAAAAAAATAACAAAGCTCCCCGAGTTTACGTACGAGCATCTGTCTGTTTCTTTGAGGGAGCGGAATCCTCCGAAGCGGAGAAGGGAGTCTTTCATCCTACAGGTGATCATTCGCAGGGTGACCTCCGACGAGCTTCCCTGTCTACCGGCAGATAGGTGCACGTGGTATTCTGCGTAGGGAAATTTTGACGAAAGATAAAATATTGTTTATAATGACCTAGCAAGTTTTATTAATAAAAAATAATAAAAGCTAACCAAAGCGAATTTGCACAAATTCGATTCTATCGTTTGGGCAAGTTCGGGAAGAAAAAAATGGCAGCTGTATTTGAGAGAACTAAACCTCACATAAACGTTGGAACAATTGGTCACGTTGACCACGGGAAAACTACTCTTACCGCGGCAATCCTTCATGTTTTGAATTTGGCAGGGTTTAATGCGTCTAAGAAAACAGTAGAGGAAATTGACAATGCTCCGGAAGAAAAAGAGCGGGGAATCACTATTTCTACTACTCACTGCGAGTACGAATCCGAAAAAAGGCACTATGCCCACGTAGATTGTCCGGGTCATGCTGATTATATAAAAAATATGATTACCGGCGCTGCTCAAATGGACGGAGCGATTTTGGTGGTTTCGGCAACTGACGGTCCTATGCCTCAAACTCGAGAACACATTTTGCTGGCTCGCCAAGTGGGTGTTCCGCAAATTGTTGTTTTTCTCAACAAAGTTGATATGGTGGACGATCCCGAATTAGTTGACCTAGTAGAAGCCGAAGTTCGGGAACTCCTCACCAAGTACGAGTTTGATGGAGAAAAGATTCCGGTTATTCGAGGTTCGGCTCTCAAAGCTCTGGAGGCAAGAAGCAAAGATGATGAGGTAGCTAAGCCCATCCTCGATCTAGTAAAAGCGCTTGATGATTCTATTCCCGAGCCGGTTCGTGACATTGACAAGCCATTTCTGATGCCGATCGAAGATGTTTTCTCAATCGAAGGGCGAGGAACTGTCGTCACGGGAAGAATTGAAAGAGGGATTATCAATCTCAACGAAGAAGTGGAAATTGTTGGTTTGCGGCCGACAACAAAAACGATTGTAACGGGGATTGAGATGTTCAACAAAACCCTTGATAAGGGCCAAGCTGGCGATAATGCCGGAATCCTTTTGCGTGGCATTAAAAAAGAAGATGTGGAAAGAGGTCAAGTTTTAGCAAAGCCCGGTTCAATTACGCCGCACACGGAATTTGAGGGAGAAGTTTATGTTCTTACCAAAGAAGAAGGCGGGCGCCATACCCCATTTTTCAAAGGATACAAGCCCCAGTTTTATATTCGGACAACTGATGTAACAGGAGAAGTTACTCTTCCAGAAGGGACAGAAATGGTTATGCCAGGCGATACGATTAATCTAACAATAAAATTGATGGCGCCGGTGGCAATGGAAGACGGAATGCGGTTTGCTATTCGCGAAGGTGGAAAAACTGTAGGGGCGGGTGTTGTGACGAAAATCATTAAATAATTATCGAGATTTGCTATCTGACATTGGGAGAGAAGAATTTCGGATTGGAATAAGGCCTAGCCGGAGGCGAAGATTGAGTTAAACATTTTCTTTTTTCTGTCGAAATAATCTCGGGATAAAAGAATCTGTTTTGGAAATTAAAGATAGCTCTGAATAAGAACAAATATAATTTAACAATTTTAGATAGATGGCAACTAAAAAAAAGGCAGAAGAAGAAGCAAAACCAAGGATTCGCGTAAAGATAAGAGCCTACGATCACAAAGTGATTGATCGGAGCGCGCGTCAAATTGCCGAAGCGGCGGAGCGCACCGGTGCCGAAATTGCTGGTCCTGTTCCTTTGCCAACCCAAATTCGCAAGTATACAGTGAATAAGTCAACCTTTGTTCATAAAGATAGTCGTGATCAATACGAAATGCGGATTCACAAAAGGTTGATAGATATTTTTAATCCGACGCCAAAGACAATTGATAGCTTGACCAATCTTGATTTGCCGGCCGGGGTAGACGTAGAGATAAAAATGTGATATTCTTTTATGAACTGCGAAAAATTGGGAAATAGCGAAATTACAAAAAATTAAGTAACTCTTATTTTTCGCAAAGACTTGCAGTTCGTAAAGAATTCAAGAGAAATATTCTAGTTAAAGTCCTAGCGCGTAAAAGTGTGGGATACTGAACTAGCCAAAAAATCCTTGGGGATTTTAGCTGGTTTGAAACCAGTTTTTTGTTTGAAATTATTTTTCTGGGAAATTTGAAGGACTTGTCGCTAAAAGGCAATCAAAAAATTTAATTTAATTTTTGGTTTATAAGTAAATTTTCAACGCTTCTGATAAAGATATTTTTGATTAAAATAGGCAAAAAATGAATTAATGAGTTAGTGATAGTCTCTCAAGACAAGTATGGCTAAATTTATATTAGGAAGAAAATTAGGAATGACTACGATATATGACAAAGAAAGAGGAGCACTGAACGTGACTCTGGTTGAATG
>CAZHTL010000125.1:0-3704 GCA_964535415.1 uncultured Bdellovibrionales bacterium
AGCAAAAAGTTCTAACTCAAGAAGGAAATGTCTTGTAATACGAGAGCAAAATTCTTTATCTTTTCTTAAAATTGCCAATTATCAAAAAATAACCGAATCCATAACTTCCTATAAACAAGGGAGAAAAGGTTCAATGTCACCTTTCATTGCTAATCTGGGTCAGTCTTTACTTTTGAGTTCTTTCTAATTCTACCTAATCAACAATTTCTTAGAGAGCTCTTTCATTTCTTCGTTAAAACTCTTGATAGCTTTTTCGATTTTCGGATCAAAATTCTGATAGAGCTTTTTTTCTTTCACAATTTGACTGGCTTCCAGAAGAGTATCAAAGGTCCCGGCATCCAGCCATTCCCCCTCTAGGGAAGTTACTTTTAATTCTCCTTTTTTGAGATAAAAATTCATAATATCCGTTATCTCAATTTCTCCCCGAGCAGAAGGTTTAGCCTTCTTTGCTACTTCGCAAGCCCGCTGGTCAAAAATATAAAGACCGGGAATGGCATAATCACTAATCCATTTTTTGGGTTTTTCAATAATTTGGATTGCTTTTCCAGATTTGTCAAACTTTACTACTCCATAGCGTTCTGGATCAGGGACTTTCTTGGCAAATACGTGCCCTCCGAACTGGAAATTTTTTATGTAATCAGAAAAATTGTCCTCAAATATATTATCGCCAAGAATCATCGTCACGTTGCCTTCGTCAATGAAATCTTCTCCTAGAATAAAGGCTTCAGCAAGACCTCGCGGTGCGCTTTGCACTTTGAATTCGAGGCGAACTTCATGACGGTCAAAAATTGGACCCAGTAAATTCAAGTATTGACCAGCATCCCGAGGAGCTACGATAATTAAAATGTCCTTAATACCCGCTTTCACTAAGGTATTGAGTGGATAAAAGATCATTTGTCGGTTATAAACTGGCAAAAGTTGTTTCGAAGTAGTATGGGTAAGCGGAAAAAGGCGCGTAGCTGTTCCTCCAGAGAGAATAATTCCTTTCATTTTGGACTTAGCCATATACCTATAAATATAGCTTAGAAATCATAATTATTGCTTAAATATTCCTGAAGCGCTTTTTTGTAGTGCCGCAGAGGTTTGAGCTTGGTGTTGAGAAGCACCGAAGATTTCGGTCTTCTAGCCGGACGAGGAAACTCCGCTGAGCTTACTGGAATAACTTCTACTTCCATTTTGGCAATCTTGAAAAGCTCTACGGCCGCCTCGTACCACGTGCAAGGACCTTCATTTACTATATGATAAATTCCAAAAGGTATCTCTTCTTCAATTATCTTTTTGGTCTCCAGAGCCAAATCCGGTGTATAAGTAAAGCAACTTTTTTCTTCGTCCACTACCCTGAGGATTTGGTTGTCTTTAGCTAGCTGAATCATTGTGTCAAAAAAACTACGCTTAGACACTGGAGAGTGACCGGGCTTGCCAAATAACTTTGAGGTTCGGATGAGATAAAATTTGTCTGTATTTTTTTGAATCTCTTCTTCTCCTAAAAGCTTCGAGCGGCCATAATTTGAAAGAGGAGCTGGTTTGTCATCCTCTTCATATTCACCTTTTTCGCCGTCAAAAACATAGTCAGTTGAATAGTGAACAAGAGGAATATTTTTTTCCTTCCCAATCTTAGCTAGCTTCCCTGGTCCATAGCCATTTACCTTTTTGGCCAGTTCATATTCTATCTCATCTGCTTCGCATCTATCCACTGCGTTGTAGCCGGTGGCATTCACTATTGCCTGCGGATCAACTTCTTCCACAACCTTGCGCAAACTCTTCTCTGAAGTAATATCCACTTTGTCTCGGTCAAAAGCAAAAACATGCCAAATAGGATCCGCTTCAAAAACTTTGACCAAATCTTGCCCCAGCATTCCTTGAGAACCAAGAATAAGAATTCTTTTTACTGTCGGCATTTCTTTTCAATTATATTCTTAATATACTCTCTGAATTTCATTTGTTCAGCCAAGGAATTTTCCAGCTCTATGGAAATTATATCCGAAAAATACCTCAAAGGAAACTCTTTTAAGTAATCCAGCTCAGAAATTTTCGAAACAAAATGGGTATCGTAAACAAGTTTTTCTCTCCATAAAAAAGGGATTTTTCTTATACCAGAGATATGATTGCAGCCAATTGGATACTTGTCCAACAACTTTATTCTTTTTTGGTATTTTTTGGGAAAAAGAATTTTTTCACTCTGAAGATGAGCCAAATCCAAACAAATTCCGGCCACGTTGTGTTTTTCGAAACTAGCTTCGTCAAACTTCTCACCTCCTACCACTCGATACAAGTTTTCAACAAAAGTCATCTGACGGTATTGAGGATAGCGATCAAGAAAAGCATAGGCTCTGGATCGAGGATGAAGATTGAAAACTTTTACTTTATACCTCTTAAGAAGATATTCCACTTCTCTTTCATCCATATCGTCGTCGCGAAGATGAACATGGGGAATGCTCTCCAAGCCCGTTTTTTCAAGAAGCATATATAGTTTTTTTCTTTCCTCGAGATCTAAAACTGTTGGAAAAAGAGCAATCTTTTTAATTTTCAGCTTATCAATTTCCGCCACCTTTCTAGTCCAATGATTTTCTTTTTGCCCAGTAGTGGTCAACCCAAGCAAAATAGCTCTATTTCTCTCCATATTGCCTTTTGTAATATTCCAAATATTCTCCGCTTTTTATTTTCCGCCACCAGTTTTCATTTGTTTTATACCACTCAACAGTTTTTCTCATTCCCTCCTCAAAACTTGTTCGCGGCTCCCAGCCAAGCTCCGTTTTTATCTTGGAAAAATCAATGGCATACCTCCGATCGTGACCCGGCCGATCTTGGACATATTCTATCATTTCTTCCCCTTTTCCTAGAAGTTCAAGAATTTTTCGAGTAATCTCAAGATTTGTCTTTTCGCAATTTCCACCCACGCAATAAGTTTCGCCAACTTTTCCCTTGTGGATTATAAGATCAATTGCCTCGCAATGATCTTCAACATAAAGCCAGTCGCGAATTTGTTTTCCGTCACCGTAAAGAGGAACTTTTTTATTTTCCAGTAAATTAGTAATAAATAGTGCGTGCAGTTTTTCCGGAAATTGATAAGGACCGTAGTTATTTGAACAGTTAGAAATAGTGACAGGAAGACGATAAGTGTGATAATAAGCATTTACTAAATGATCTGCCGCCGCTTTGGAAGCACTATAGGGACTACGAGGCGCATAGGAAGTTTTTTCATTAAAAGGAGGATCATTAGGCCCGAGATGACCGTAAACTTCATCAGTGGAAATGTGATGAAATCTTTTCCCGCCGTTTGCCCGAGCCGCTTCAAGTAGGCTATGAGTTCCAACTATATTTGTGTGAATGAAGACAGCACTGTCGAAGATAGAACGATCCACATGTGACTCAGCCGCAAAGTTCACAATGATATCTATATCTGCATCTTTTACGAGATTATTTACTAAATTCTTGTCAGTAATATCCCCTCTTATAAATTCATAATTGGGATTTTCTTCAATGTCCCTGAGATTTTCTAGATTTCCGGCATATGTCAAGATATCGAGGTTGACAATCTTATATTCTGGATATTTCTTAGTCAAATAGCGAATGAAATTGGAGCCGATAAATCCGGCCCCGCCGGTAACTAATATTTTCATATGATATTATTATTAGACAGAATTTACATATCTTTTTATAATAATTTACCTTAATAAAAGCAAAAATTGATTTGTTTTCCCTGT
>CAZHTL010000126.1:0-2817 GCA_964535415.1 uncultured Bdellovibrionales bacterium
GACATTGAGAGAGTATACTGAAAAATTCAAGGAGTAGAGCGCGCAAGACAAAGTCTAAAAGACAGAACGCAAAATTTTGGTATCCGGCTGGTGCACCGGGTATTTTCTTTTTTCTTTTCAAGTAGATTAGCCATTTTCAAGCATAGGAGTGCTTTTGACTAATTTCTAAAATTTTGGGGTTTTGCAATACAATGCAACCCAAAAAAACACTTTAGCGTTAAGAACTACCAAAGCGTCTTGCAGAGCTGATTACAAAGAAATATTTTCAATAACTTGCCGCGAGCTGCAAGGCTTTTAGGAAATTCACTTTACCGCCGCTCGAAACTTTTCCGACAAAGCTTGCATTTTGATCAACGGAGTTCTTGATGATTTCAATTACCTGCGAAGACGAAAGATTCGGGTACTTTGAAAGAAGAAGTCCCGCTTCGGCGCTCACGAAAGCGGCCGAGAGAGAACTGCCTTCGGCCTTTGAATAACGACTTTTTGAATTGTCCAGCCCAATGAGAGGGAAATCGTTGCTTCCCCCGGGCGCGGCCACGTCAACGGAAGCTGCTCCAAAGTCGGAATAGTCGGCCAGGTTTCCGTTTTGGTCCGTCGCGCCGACGCAAATAATGTTCGCAAGTTCAAAATCGCAAGGGTACATTTTTTGGTCTTCGTTTCCATTTTCATGATTATAGCCTTTATTTCCCGAAGCGGTAACAAAAATGCCGGGATATTGGGAAATAGCATCCTTAAGAGCCAGATCTAAGCCTTCTTCACCATAGCTTCCCCAGCTTGCGTTCACTACTGGGATTTTTTTGGCTTTAGCATAGTTAAGAGCTTCAATCGCCTGAGAAGTAGTGAAATCAAAGCGAAGCGGCATCACTTTCAAGTTGTTATAAAAGCTTGCGCCGGCTACTCCGCGCTTGTTGTTTGTCTGAGCGGCAATAATTCCTGAAATAAAGGTTCCATGTCCATCAGAATCGGTGGGTTTTCTTTTTGGGTTTTCAAAATTTTTTCCTTTGATTGATCCTTTGGTGAGATTTTTCTTAAGATCCTTGTGCTTGAAGTTCGCGCCGCTGTCAATCACTGCCACAACAACATCGCGCTGTTTTTTGCTTTCCAGATCCCAAGCCAAGACTGCGCTTACTCCGCCGGCATTGACGACAGAGTCGAACAGCCACCACTCTTTGGAATAATAAGCATCATTTGTCACGCGGCCCAAGGGTTTATATCTAAAATTCGGCTGGACCAATTCAAAGCGCTTATCTTTTTCTAGAGTCCTAATCAATTTTGAAGTTGATTTTCCGGAAAAACTCCGGGCGAGATAGAAATTTTCGTTTTCCTCGCTGCCGAGAGGCAGGAGAGATACATTATATTTCTCCGCGATAGAGCCAAGGCAGTCGGCGCAATCAATTTTAACGACGGCTTCGCGCTCTTCAAAATTCCAATTCGCGTTTTTTTTCGGAACGACGCTTTTAGCGACTTTTTTTTCGGCGGAAACAAAAGAAAAACTTCCGATTGCGAAAAGAAAGGCGGCAAACAGGAAAATGGTTTTTTTCAAGAAGTTGTTTTTGGGCATTAAGTGTATTTTATACGACTAAAGCAAGTATTACAAGAAAACGTCTCGCTGGCTCGACAAAGCCGGAATATTTTGAGATAATAGAGCCGTAATTCGATGAAACCAACTCATCATCGAAAAATAATCAATAAGATCAAGCCTATGCCCTATAACCAAAAAACAAAACAATTTGTCGAAGCCTTAAAAAAAGTGAATGTTCAAGGAATTTGGGATATGGGACTAGCGGTTGCAAACGATGAAAACAAAAAAGAAATCGCGGAGAGTCTGAAAACCGAAGCGGGAGATTCCGAAATTTTCAATTTCGTTTCACAGTCGAGTCCCGAAGATTTTCTTGAAACATTGGCCGGAACGCTTCAAAGCAAGAAATGGCTAATCGTGGTTTTGAGCGGAGGGAGAATTGACGGAAAAATATACAGCGCTCTGCGTGGACTTGCGACGAACAATCGTTTGCAAATTCTTCATTTCAAAGACAAGGAAGAGTTGAATCTAAAACAGCCGCTGGAAAGCCGAGTCGTTTTTGTCGCAAGTTGGCGAAATATCAAGGAATTAAATTTGCCTGAATTTATGAAATTATTCGGTCCGGTTTTAGATCTAACCGAAGAAAGGAGGGAAAGATAAAATGGCTATTGAAAAACAGGTTTACGGGTTTTCGCCCGAGGAGGAGCAAATCGAAAAAAGAAAAAGAGAATTGCTGGAAAAAGGCCCCATCAGTTTTTTCGCGGAAATTGAGGGGAGAAGAAAAAATTTTCAAAGCCGCGAGGAAATTTTGGCTTTCGCGGAAGAAAATCCCAGCGTGAAGGCTTTCGTCAGCATCGCCGGAGTGGAACTCGAAATGTGGACCGGGGAAAACGGATCGCAATTTGACGCGAGCGACTTTGAAAAATTCGCGCTGGACAACAAAGCAATGGAGCTTTTGACGATTATGGCAAAATCCATCAGACTTAATCAGCCGGTGCTGGTTGAAGGCGAGACCGATATTGGAAAAAGTCGGGCGCTGGAATATCTGGCCTATCTTTGCAATCATCATCTGATTTATCAGAGCTTTTCCGGACAAACCGATGTCACAGAGCTTATTGGAAAATACGTGCCGCGCGTGAGTGACGAAATTCCCGCATCCGCTAAGGCTGAACTCCGAAAAGAAATAAATAGATTCAGCAGTTTGAAATTATTCGATGTGGAGATTGTTGATGCAGGGCCGAACGATGAACAAAAAATATTAGCGGGTAAGAAAATCGCACTAAAACCAGATTCGAAAT
>CAZHTL010000127.1:0-2761 GCA_964535415.1 uncultured Bdellovibrionales bacterium
TAGTAACCCCCTTTAGCTACGGCGTCCCGAAAAGCCCACATAAACCATCCTCCTTTGATTTCCCCACTATTTTCCGACGGCCCGTTTTTATCCGATGTTTTCGTCCAGCTTTTTCCAATATTTCCCTCAAGATATTTTTGAAGTTCCGAAAAGGCCGGGCTAACATTGTATATAAGTCTTCTTTTTTCGGTCGAAACCGGTACGTCTCTCATCCAATGGTTGTCTTTGACTCGGGTGAGAGCGCCGTAAGCGGCCAAAAATTCCGGAGACTTGAACTCGACGGTATTAAAACTTTTGTAGGCGAAAAAGTTTATTGCCGAAACAGCATTGATTGATGCGAACAATATCAAAAACGGCAAGATATAAAGAATTATTCTTTTTTTCAAGACGGGCAATTTTTGCTTCCAGGCCAGAAAAAAGCAATAGGCGCTGGCTGGAACAGCAAAAGGCAGAATCCAAATTCCTTCTTCGCGGGTTAGCCAGAAAGCGGAAATGGCAATGCCCGCGGAAATGGACCAGAAGAGGATATTTTTCGGTTCTTTTTTGAAACGGAGCATTAAGCCGATAAAAAGAGCGACAACAAGCAAGGTCAGGGGCTGATATACTCCTTCGCGCGTGACGCGCGTTGCTGTGCCGTCCGTATAATTCATTGGATTGAAAAGCACAATTCCATAAACGAGAATCAGCGGCCAGGATTTTGAAAAAAGCGGCTTGAGCGCAAAAATGAGAGTCAGGCAAGCTGCGGCATAAAGCAAGTGCTGGGAAAAAAGAAGGGGAATGTGAAGAAAATTGGAAAACGCAATCCACATTGAATAGAACGGACCTTTGGCTAGAGTAAGATTGTTAAATTCTCCCAGCCATTTGAAATTCAAAAGACTGTGAGCCAGTTTCACGAAAAGCTGATCGTCGTGTTTGGCGTTTCCGAAAGCAGTCAATCCCTGTCCCCGGACAAGAAAAAGCTTCAGTCCCGTTAAAAAAAGAAAAATCGTCCAAATTTTAAGAGAAAAGCCGGTTTTGGGGGCGAAAGACATTATTTTGTGAATTTGTCCTGAAAAATATTTTTTCATTATTCCTTTTCCATTATCGCTCTCAAAAAAGAAAAAGAGATAAAAGAAACGCCTATAAATATAAAGTAGAGCCCGAAAATGGCAAGTCTTAAAAGATTAATGTCACGAAAGCCGTTTTTTACCCAATTTATGAAAATAACGGCGTCGGCGAGAATCCCTAAAAATAAAAAAATTCCGCCGGCAAGAAGACTTTTTTCAAGGGTTATTTTTTTCATCCAAGTGACGATTTTATCTTTTGTATAGTAGTTGTTGAGATGAGAATATAACTTGATAATCATTCCCATCTCAAAAATTGATATTCCAACTACGCTCAAAGTGAGTCCGAGAATCATAGAATGAATATCCATATAGATGTCGCCAAAAACAAAAGGGCCGTGAATTTGGAGCAGGAGCAAAATAGTGCCCACAAAAAAGGCAATAATCGCCGGCCAGATAAAAATAAAATTGGGAGCGTAGAGAAGCATAAATTTGAGATGCCGCCAACCGTCCCGCCAAGTGTGAAGATGGGGCGGCTTATCTCGTTTGTCTCTATAAAGCGTAATTGGAATTTCTTTGATTTTAAGCTTTAAAATACCAGCTTTAATAATCATTTCAGAAGCAAATTCCATACCGGTAGAAGAGAGGTCTAGTTTTTCAAATGTAGTTTTTGTAAGACCACGCATACCACAGTTGCAATCTGTAATTTTGGTGCCAAAGAATAAATTTAAAAAGAAAGTGAGAACAGGGGTTCCTAGGTAGCGATGCAAAAATGGCATAGCTCCTTTCTCGATTTTTCCTTTGAGTCTTGTTCCTATTACGATATCATATCCTTCTCGGAGATATTTAATAAAGTCGTCAATTTCTTCAAAATTATATGAATCATCAGCGTCTCCCATTATTAAAAATTTTCCTGCCGCATTTATAAATCCGCAACGAAGAGCATTGCCATATCCTTTTTGAAAACAATAAACAACCCTAGCACCCAGCAACTTTGCAGTTGAAACAGAATTATCTGTAGATCCATTGTCAGCTATCAAAACTTCTCCTCTTATATTCAATCTTTCCAGACTTTTTTTGGCCTTCTTGATAACAATTGGCAAAGTTTTTTCTTCGTTTAAACAAGGAATAACGATTGATAACTCTAATTCTTGTTTTAATTTTGTTTCCATATATATAAAAGATATAGATATATACTATCCTGCTTTTATTTTGGCTTCAATATCGCTGGTAGAGAGAGAAATTTTTTTCCTGGGGACAAGATAAAGTTTTCCGCCGTATTTTTTGAGAATTTCTGTTTCTACGCATTTTTTTCCATACTCAGCGCTGTTGGCATGGATGTGAGGCCGGATTTTATCAAGCCAAGAGTTGGGAATAAGGTCATCAAAAAGAAAAACGTAGTCCACATATTGAATAGCGGCGACCACTGCCGCTCGATATTTTTCAGGGATAATAGGGCGCCCCGGCTTTTTTTTGTAAGCTCTGACTGATTGGTCGCTGTTTATTCCCACAATCAAAATATCGCCTTGATTCTTGGCTTTTTGCAAAAGTTCAACGTGACCGGCGTGAAAAAGATCAAAGGATCCATTGGTCGTCACAACTGTTCTCCCTTCTTTCTTGGCTTTTTTTGCGATTTTGATAATTTCCTTGAGAGTTTTGATCTTTTTTTTGTGATCCATGTTAGTTTGCTACGAATTACGAATCAAATACGAATATAC
>CAZHTL010000128.1:0-6280 GCA_964535415.1 uncultured Bdellovibrionales bacterium
ACCAATATGATCTTTCCGGCAAACTAGATAAAGTTCTCTCTACCGAAAAATTTGAGAATATAAAAAAAGTCGTATGGAATAAGCCGAAAAACAAGGTGATTATCAAGACCGAACCCGTTCCCGGCACGGCGAAATTTTTCTATTTCGATATCCCCGGGAAAAAAGTTTTCGTTTTAAAAGAAAATATTGACTCTGTCTCTTGGTCTAATTTAGGAGATAAGATAATATATAAACACTACGATCCAAAAACCAAGAAAAGAACAATAAATGTCGCTGAACCGGATGGAAAAAATTGGCATGTGGTTGCTGAAATAAGTTACCGAGACGCTGAAATCGCTCCTATTCCCAACTCCTCTGATATCTCTTTTTGGCCTAGTCCCAATGCTTTTACTGCCACTTCTGTCGCTTCTGTAGCTTTTAATGGCGAAAATAAAAAGGAGCTTCTAAAAGATCGCTACGGAGTTAATCTTCTTTGGTCACCTAACGGCACTCAAGCTATTTTTAGCGCCGCAGATGAAAAAGGCGGCCATAAAACCGACCTTCTTCTTATGAACCGGCAGGGAGGAGAAATTCAGTCATTAATGTTTCCAACTTTTACTTCAAAGTGTAGTTGGTCATCCGACTCAAAAAATTTATATTGTGCTATGCCCGGAAACATTCCTGATTCGGCTATTCTTCCTAATGACTGGCAAGAAGGAAAAATTACCACGTCAGATACTTTTTGGAAAATAGATACCTCGACCGGAAAAAAGGAGAGGCTGGTTGTTCCGGAAAAAATAGGAGAGTCTTATGACGTACTTAATCCCTTCCTTTCTCATGATGAAAAAAACTTTTTCTTTATAAATAAACAAGATCAGAAACTATATAAATTATCCTTATAGTTACTTCCAAACACAAAGGTCCTAAGAGAGAGGTTAAGTACTTTTTTGAAAAAATAAACTTTTTCTTGCTAAATAAAAATTAATTGATATAATTATCCAAAAAATCACCGAGATATCGTTTCTCCAATAAGTCGTGTCAATAAGACCGTGAACGAGAAAGTAAAGTATAATAGCCAAGCATAGAGTTCCATATGAGCGATTATTTTTGATCGCTCTTTTATTATCTCTAAAAAATAAAATCATCAGCCATAAAAATCCGGTTAGACCAAAAATACCCGCTTCAAGCCAAAAAGCGAAAAACAAATTATGCGGTTGAGGAACGGCCCACTCAAGATAGGGCGGAAAATATTTTTGGTATTCCAGATATTTACTTTGGAAATTTCCCGGACCGATGCCCAAAAGAGGATTACTTTTTATCATAAGAACAGCTGATTTCCAGATCATAACCCGGGAAGCCAGCGAGGAACGTTCACCGAGATTTTTTATATTTTCGAATTTGGAAAAACCCGCAACGGTTACAAAAGCTATAAAAATTATAAGGATTATAGAAAAATATCTCTTTGGCCATATTTTCCTATATTTAAGCCAAAATATGGTAATGAGAGTCAAACCAATTGCTAGCCAGGCTCCGTAGGATTTTGTAAGATAAAGGTTGAGTAAAATTAGCAGGATACCGAAAATTGTCACGCTGGCTTTCCAAGGTTCGACTTTTCCCTTGTCGGATAAATCCTCCAATCCCTCAAGATCGAACCTTTTCAGAATTCCCCAAAGTCGAACTTTTTGCAATTCTTCAAAACTAAGCTTTAAGCCAATTAAAAAAACCGGCGCCAAATACATCGCCAACTGGTTGGGAGAACCGTAAAAAATAGCCAGCCGCTTGTCAAAAGTGAGAAGTCCGGAAAACCAATAATATATTCCTTCCATTGAGACCAGCGCTCCGCCGAAAAAAAGCGCCGCCAGCGACCAGTCTAAAAGCTTCTCGTTTTTTCCCAAACTGTCGTAAAAAATAATCGCGAATATTATTGGAAGAAGAAACCATCCCTTGAGAATCCCAAGGCCGACATAATAATTCTTGTTGATTAATACAGATAATATTAGACCAATGATAATTAGCGCTGTGGGTATTGCGTATTGGGTATTATGTATTATGTATTTTTTATTAAAAATCCAGAACACAAAAAGTATAATTATTAAAATCTCAACCAGATTCAAAGAAACCCAGCTATATTTAAACTTAATGAAATAAAAAGGCAGTAAAAATAAAATCGAGAGAATTAGAATTTTTTGAGAACGTTTCAAAAATGACATATAATGCAAAATTTTTAGTTTTACGCTGTAGTTTTTCGCTTTTAGTTTTTAATTTTTAGTTTTGGTTCAGACCCGCTTTGGCCATTTTTGACCCAGGGGGTCGAGACACGCCTAGCGCTAATATAACTAGCAATACCACCATCACCTGCGGCGACCAAATTGGTGTATCAAAAATACTGTGAACAAGAAAATAGGTCAGCCCGGAAGCTATTCCTAAGTTCAAAATATTTTTTGAAATAGCACTCCTCGAAAGACTGATTAGGATTAAAAAAATAAAAAGAAGTCCATTTAAAATTCCTGTTTCCGCCGCTATGTCAAGAAAAGTATTATGAGCATAGATTGACGAACGCTCTTTCGAAGAAGGATCGATATAAAAAGTATAGTTTCCTAGTCCAATTCCCGAAAGAGGATAATTTCTCACTATCTCAAAAGCTTGTTTCCAATTTTTTATTCGTTCTGTATTAGATCCTTCTTTGGGATTAAAAACTGATGTAAGTCGATTTTGAATTGTTTCCTGAAAAAAAATACTTAATAAAAAAGCAAGGGCAACGCCAACTATTGCAATTTTCCCTGTTTTTCCAAAGAATTTTACTGCCAAAATAATAAAAAAGAATAAACTCCCCAAAAGCATTCCAAGATAAGCCCCTCTTGAAAAAGAAAGAACTGTTGCCAAAAACATAAAAACGGTAGAAATGCCGGCTAAAACTTTCCGTTTCCATTTCTTTTCCCAGGCGAAATAACCCAAGCAAATAAAAAAACATAAGCCCATAAAAAAAGAAAAGGTATGTGGATCAGGAAAAAAACCAAAGGCCCGCATCCAAGTCTTGCCGGAAACATTCACTAGCCAGCTTGGATTGTTTATAACCAACTCACCAAAAGAACTTCCTAAAAAAAGAGGGGTAATTTTTTTCCAAATTGTAAGAGCAGAATTAAGACCAACCGCAAAAGGAAGCAGGAACTGAACTATTCCAACTAAAGCCGCCAGCGTTCCGCTTATCCAAATTGCTCTAAAAATCTTCGTCCGAAATTTTACTTCCCGAGCCAAGTCCGCCGCCACAAAAAAAATCGGAAAAATTGAAAAGAGATACAAAACTTTTCTCACTCCTTTCTCGGGATCAAGTCCTGCCCAAAGAGAAAATAAAGACAAAAATAGAAATGACAAAATCAGCCAACTTTCCACCCAATTTGCTATCCAAATATTTCTTTTAGCTAATCCCTCCAAAAACCAAAATAAAAAAACAACCGGCACCAAAATCCGGGTCACTCCTAAATCAATGTTATCGCCAGGGTTAAGCGCGAATTGAAAAGGAAGTAAGAAAATAATCACCAAAAAAAGATATCTTATCATCGTTTACTAAAATAAACATTCCTAATGTAAAAAGGAAGTCTCAATATCTTAACCAGCCAAACCCATCCTAGTCCAAAATTCTTTTTTACATAATAAACCTGAGAGCGATAATAATATTCCTTCTTTTTATGGTAACTGGAAAAACTTTGCCCGCTTTTGTGAAAAATTTTTGCTTCAGGATGAACCACTATCTTCCACCCTCTTTTTTTGGCCCTAAGGCACAAGTCCACATCTTCAAAATACATAAAATAATTTTCATCGAATCCACCTATTTCCAAAAGTAATTCTTTTTTTACCATCATCGCACCGCCACTTACCCAATCTGTTTCAAAAATACTCGTTGGAAGCGTTTGTTTTTTTTGCAAAATCTTTGACCCAATTATCGAAAGCGGCGTTTTTAAAAAGCCAAAGCAATTATCCTCTAAAACATTACCTTCTCCCAAATGAACTGGTCCTGCAATACCAATTTTTTCGTCAGTTAAAAAAACTTCTAGTAATTTTTCGATTGCCAAAGGAAAAAGCTTTGTGTCTGGGTTTAGAAAACAGATAAACTTTCCTTTTGCTATTTGAAGACCAAGATTATGAGCCTTACTAAACCCTATATTTTCGTTTTTTTCGATTAATTCAATTCTAAATTCTCTTTGAATGTCTTCTAGTTTTTCTTTGTCATTATTGATAACAATGACTTGGAGATTCTTATGGTCAGAAAAATTTTTCCACACAGAATAAAGACAGGCTCGAAGATTTTCGCGACTATTATAATTTACAATTTGAATCGTAAGAAGCATTGTTTAAATCCAGAAATTAATTTCTCTTAAAAATACAATTTACTTTAGAAGGTATTTCTTAATACCTACATTGGCACTTCATATTCTTGAACTCCCGATTCTCTTCGTTTAATTAGGCTCAAAATTTCGCGACTACTAACTGCCTGAAAAAGCCATAGGAGCAAAAAATAAATAACCAACCCTATAATTGCCCTCACTAAAAAAGTAAGGTTTGAAAAAATATAAAAAAATATACCCATCGCCGCACCCGAAAAGAAAATAATGAAAAATTTTTCAAAAGAAGGTATATATTTAAGAAGCTTCCAGCAAGTCACCCCAGAAAAAACGGCAACTAAAAACTCTGTAAGACTGGAGGTTATTGCTGCCCCCTTATAAGAAAGTTTCGGAATGAGGAGCAAATTTAAAGTAATATTAAAAATGGCACAAAAAAGCAAAATAGTAATCAGTTTTTTTTGCTGACCGCCAGCAATTATCACATTAGTAAAAAAATTTCCAAAAAATATAAAAGTCATTGCAAAAGCTAGTATTTTAAGAACTAGCACTGAATCCTCGTATCCTGCTCCGCCAATAAGGCTAATAATATTTCTGGCAAAAAAAATGGAACTAATAAATAGAGGTACCGTAAAAATTAGAAAAACTTTAAACGTTTTGTCAGCCACCTTTTTAAATTTATTAGGCTCACTAAAAATATAGCGAGACATAATAGGCATAATCAAGCCTACAAACATAGCTGGAAAAAAAGCCACATTTTCAACTACCTTATAAGCCGCATTATAGATCCCAACATCGGAACTCGTTTTGAAAATCGAGAGAAGAATAGTATCCAACTTAAAATAAGTAAAAACAATAATCGCCGAAATTCCCACCGGATAAGATTCCTTTAAAAATTTCTTCCAGGCCAGCCAATCAAAACAAAGAGAGAAAGAAAGATACTTTTTTGAAAAAAGATAAATGATAACAAAGGCCGTCACCATATTCAAAAGAAGCGAGCTGACAATGACTAAAAATCCAAAGTCGCCTTTAACCGCCAATATAACCACCAACAACTGAGCTATCTTTCCCATAAATTCCCCAATAGCCACTTTATCCATAGCCAATCTTTTTTGAAAAAGACCAATCAAAACAGAGTAAGCTGAAGCAAAAAAATAGGCTGCGGCGGCAATCACCACTCCAATTTTCACACTTTTAGGGTAAGGAAAAAAAAAGATAAAAAAGGGAGAAAAAAGAAGAACAAAAAGAGAAATTGCTATTCGGATGGCAAAAACATTTCCAAGAATACTTTTTTCATTGCTCCCCGGTCTGGATATTTCTCTTGTAGAAATAGAATAAAGCCCTAAATCAGCCATCGCCGAGAAAAAAGCAAAAAAAGCAAGGACTGTGGAATAGTCGCCAAAACCCTCCTTTCCTAAATAACGAGTAATAAAACCAATACTAACAAGAGCTAGAATAGTGCCAAAGATCTTAGCTGTGGAAGTGAAGATAGCGTTGTAAGCAATGCGATAAGGAAGAGACATAAAAATGCAAAAGGTAAATATCAAAGATGAATTGCCCAGTTGTTACAAGCTGTAAGGTAAGATAACCGCTTGGCATATGACGACGATCATTATTATATGTAATATAAACAAACAAGAGCTACATAGTATAAACGATTTCCTAATAAAAGCCATAGTAAATTGGTGTTTTTCAGCCAAAACGCATTTATCTTCGAAAGACAATTAAAGGTTTATAAATTACGAAATATAAATAAAGATAAATAATTTTCCTAAGATGATGAGACCCACTAATAAAGAATGTTTTCTGCCTTACTTAAAGCAAATCATGGAAGAGTGTAAGCCTTGAAAGCATTCTTGATTTTTACGCTGCAATCTTCACTTATAAGTATTGCAAAATAAGCGAGCTCTTTGATTTTAATTTCAAATTATTCACTTTCAATATTTCCAACTGGCCTAATAACA
>CAZHTL010000129.1:0-2517 GCA_964535415.1 uncultured Bdellovibrionales bacterium
CTATTGGGCTGTGGAGTTAGTGAAGGTTATCCCGCTTTTTCGGGATCACAAGCAATGCGTTCTTGCCTTTTTTGGCAAAAAATCTCTCTCCTCGCGCGCATTTGCTTCCCAATCTTCCCTAACCCGCAGCCTAATGGCGGCAAAGGTATAAAAAACAGACCCTTTTGATTTCAAGAGTCTGTTTTTTTTATTATATAAGAGTGTTCTTGTCAGTTGTTAAGAAATGGAGTTCTGACGGGAGTTGAGCTCCCATCTCCCATCATTCCCATCATCAAACATTTATCATTTTTTGGAGATGTGGTAAAATAGCAATATGTTTCTCCAAAAAATTCTTCTTCGGTACGAACCAAAACCAGAAAATATCTTGCCCGTTCTCAAAGAGATACAAAAAGAAAACAAATATCTTGAGCTCAAAGATTGTCAGAAGGTAGCCGAATATTTTTCGGTTTCTTTGGCGCGGGTGGTGAGCTTGGCTAGCTTTTTTGATGAGATAAGGTTGAAAAAAAACAGTGATAGCAAAAAGATCATCAGAGTTTGTTCCGGGGGGGCGTGTCTTACTCAAGATTCAATGCGAGTAGTGCGTCAGATTGAGCTGCTTTTGGGAGTTGAAGTTGGAAATGACAGCCATTCCAAATATAAGCTGGAATATATGAGTTGTCGAGGACTTTGTGATCAGGGGCCGATTGTAATGGTGGACGAAAATATTTTTGAAAAAGTAAAACCAGAAAATGTGGATGATATTATACGGAATTATTTGTAAATCTTTGCGAATCACAAGTCTTTTACGAATTACGAATCTTTTACGAATATACGAATGCGTAAATATTCGTAATTTGATTTATGTATTTGGAGGAGGGCGAAGCCTTGTACCAATTGTCAGCAAGTTAGCACGAGGATAATAAAACTTGACCAGAGATAAATTTGTGTCAAATAGTGCGGGGCAAAGCGGATTCGTAATTCATAAAAGAATATGCAGATTCTCACCAAAAACTGGAACAAAATAGATCCGCTTAAAATAGATTCCTATATCCGCATTGGTGGTTATGAGGCTCTGCGAAAAGCTATTCGGGAAATGAGCCCAGAAGAAGTTATTGCTGAAATCAAGCAATCCGGATTGCAGGGACGAGGAGGAGCTGGTTTTCCGACCGGAGAAAAATGGGAGTTAGCGGCTAAGACTAAAGCTGATCAAAAGTATTTCATCTGTAATCTTGATGAGTCGGAGCCAGGAACATACAAGGACCGAGTAATCGCAGAAAAAAATCCTCATCAGATTGTTGAGGGCCTCTTGATTGGTGCTTTTGCTGTTGGTGCAAAAAAGGCTTATATATACATAAATGGGCACTATCAAAAACAAAAGGAAATTTTGCAAATTGCGCTTGATCAAGCTCGGGAGAAAGAGTTGGTGGGGCGCTCGGTAATGGGGAGTGCGGTAGATATCGAGGTAGATATTTTTCAAGGAGCCGGCGCCTATATTTGCGGTGAGGAAACAGCTCTTCTTAATTCTCTGGAAGGAAAGCGCGGAGAGCCCCGATTGAGACCTCCTTATCCGCCGGTAGAAGGACTTTTTGGAAAGCCAACAGTAGTGAACAACGCTGAAACCCTAGCTAACGTTCCTTACATCATCAAGCGAGGAGCCAAAACTTTTTCTGCTTTAGGCTCTTCTGTTTCCCCGGGAACGAAACTTTTTGTTTTGGAGGGGGCAGTGAAAAGTCGAGGAGTGTTTGAAGCGCCGCTTGGGATCACTGCTCACGAAATGATCCATAATTCTCTTTATGGTGGAGGACTCAAGGAAGGAAGAGAGTTTTGGTTTGCTCAAATTGGGGGGGCTTCTGGCCGCTTGATGCCGATTGGAAAACTTGACCAGCCTTTGATTTATGGAAAAAGCGAATATCCTTTGGGCAGTGGATCTATCGTAGTTTTTGACAAAACGACGAATTTGAAAGATTTTCTTTTTTCTTTGGCGGATTTTTTTCACCGGGAATCTTGTGGGAAGTGTGTACCCTGTCGAGAAGGAACCTACCGGCTTTGGGAAATTGCCAAAAGGCTGAAAAACAATGATCTTAGGAAGCGGGATCGGGAGAATATCGAAGATATTTTATGGACGCTTTCTAATACAACTTTCTGTCCGCTGGGATATTTTGCGGCCACAGGATGGAGGGACGCAATTGAAATGTTTTGGGAAGAGATATCCGGTCATTAGTAACAAGGTCATTGGCGGTTGGTCTGGTCATTGGTCATAAGTCATGAGATTTATTTCCAATAACCAAAGACTAATGAGTTGTCTCACAGCTTAATCTAACCAGTGTTACCAAAAACCTCTATTTATCATGCAGATAAAGATAAATAACAAATTGTACGAAGCTGGCGAAGGTGAAACCATCCTCTCTGTTTGCAAGCGAAACGGCATTCGCATTCCAACTCTTTGCGCTCATCCGGATCTTTTGCCAAGCGAAGGTGTTTGTCGGATGTGTCTTGTGGAGATAAGTCACTCAAAGTGTTTGGTGCCTTCTTGTATCC
>CAZHTL010000130.1:0-8335 GCA_964535415.1 uncultured Bdellovibrionales bacterium
GCTTAATATAGAAGTTGAATATATTTACATTCTTAGTGATTGGTTTAGAAAACCTGAATATAAAGATGTCCTTGATTATGTTATTTCGGTTGGTTGCCAATATTATTTTCAATATTTGCCATTACAAAAATTAGGTCTTCCGGTCCCAAAATAATGATTCAGTAAAAAAATAAGATCACGAGGCAACACCGTTTCTACGTACCTAGCTTCATTTTACTTTTAGTTCTGTGTTTAATTCGTATGCTAAACTCTATAAGATTTTTATCCACCTCTCCAACTGCTCTAAAATTTCTTTCTCGTCTTCCTTCATCGGAACACCCAAAATTTTCACTTTTTTTAGTTTGCCGATTTTTTGAAGAAGCTTCAAATTGAAAGCTAGATCAAGATCATGAAGAGAGTATTTTTTTTCGGTTTTGAGCTGATCGAGGTTTTCGATGAGGGTGACTTTCTCTATTCCTTCAACGCTGTCAATGATAAAGAACTCTTGATCGATTGGCTTGAGATTTTCGTTTGGGTCAGAAATTACAAAATCAATTTCCGGAAAAATTTTTTTGAGTTTCGGTGCTAGTTTCAAGGGCAAACTGTCAAAATCCAGCAGTGGATTTCCAAAGATGTGGATTATTTTTCTTTTGCTTGGCATAATGAAAGTGAGTTTTATGAAAGTTGATATTTTTGATGTCCAAATAAATAAAAAAGAAACAATTCTGGCTTTGGGTCCGGAATCGGTCGGAAATTTTTCAGTTTATAGACGTGGGAAGATTTATTTTTTCCAAACCAGCCTGGATTTACTTGATGAAAACAATTTTGCATCTTTCAAGAAGAGTGTTTCGAGTTTTCTTTGCAGAGAAAAGACGAAGCCCAAGGTTATTTTAGCAGATTTGCATCCCCACTATAGAGCGACCATTTGGGGAGAAGAATTGGCTCGAATTTTCGGAGCGAAAAACATCAAAATTCAGCATCATCTTGCCCATATTTTTTCAGCGGTGGGTGATAAAATTATTCAGAAAAGTTCTTGTAAAATGCTGGATATTTTGTATGGTATTGCGTGCGATGGAACTGGTTATGGACTGGATGGAAAAATTTGGGGTGGAGAAATTTTTCAAATGAAAACCAAAAAAGGGAAAATAGAAAGCATAAAAAGAGTTGGACATCTGGAAAATCAGGTTTTGATCGGTGGTGATTTGGCAATCAAAGAACCGGCCAGAGTGCTGATTAGTATCTTGGGTAAATTTTTGAATAAAACGAAAGTTTATGATTTTATAAAAAAATATTACTCCCGGAATCAGTTTGAAATTCTGTATAATCAATGGCAGTCCAATTTCAATTGTGAAGAAACCTCGAGTACAGCTAGAATTTTAGATGCCGCTTCGGTTTTGTTAGGGTACTCGGAAAATACCAGAAAAGAAAAACACGGACCAGTTTTGGCGCTTGAGAAAAATTCTACTTGTCCCTATAAATTGAAGCCAAAAATAGTCTACGAAGACAAAGAAAAAAATCATATTCTTCTTACCACTCCTCTTTTTCAATTTTTGCTAAGAAATTTCTACAGAGACAAGACTAGACTAGCAGCCACGGCTCAACTCTATATCGCCCAAGGGCTCTATGAGATAGTAAAAAAAATCTCCAATAAAAAATGTCAGATGCCAGCCTCGCTGGAAAAGAAGCAAAATACTTTTTTTGCCGGAGGAATGGCTGACAATAAAATTATTTCTTCTTTTTTAGGTCAAAAAGGATTTTACTTAAGCCAAAAAATACCTCGAGGAGATGCCGGTTTGTCTTTCGGTCAAGTTTTTTACTACCTACTTTCTTCCAGTTAGCATATTCGAGGAATGAGTTTTCCTTCCGGAATTTCAATTTTCCTCAGAGTACCCAGCGTTGTTTTTAGGTAAACGCCTTTCCCTTTTTCTACTCTTCCAATAATTCTAGCTTGGCGATTGAATTTTTTTAAGTAGCTCACCACTTTTTTTGCTTGACGAGCTGGGACTGTTGCGACAAACCTTCCTTCGGAAGGAAGGGCTAGTTTGTCAATTCCCAAAAGGTTGGCAAGGGCCGATACTTCTTTTTGAAAAGGCAGTTTGTCTTCATCCAAAACAATTTTTACTTTGGATTTTTCGGTTATTTCATTGAGAACAGCGGCCAGTCCTCCGCGGGTGGGATCTTTGGCGGAAGTAAGAAAAGGAGCCACTTTTTTAATTTCGCGACTCAGAGGCTGGCAATCGCTTTTTATGGCAGTAAGAGAGCCAAATCTTTTTGCCAAAAGAGCAGCGCCGTGTTTTCCTAAGTCACCAGAAGCTACCACCAGATCACCAACTTGAGCTCCTTCGTTAGAAAGAATAAATTGAGCCATTCCTATTCCGGCGGTGGTAATTTCGATTTTGTCAAGCTTTCCTTTTTCGGTAACTTTGGTATCTCCAGTCACAACGGGAATTTTTTCTTTTTGCGATATTTGGTTGATAGAACGAATTATTTTCTGAAGATCTTGCCAAGGAAAACCTTCTTCAATAACCAAGCTTAAAGAAAGTCCCAACGGCTGAGCGCCCATCATAGCCAGATCGTTGATAGTTCCGCAAATAGCTAGTTTTCCAATATCTCCACCCGGGAAAAAAATCGGATCCACAATAAAAGCATCCGTGGTGAAAACCAATTTTTTTTCTCCCCATTCAAAGACAGCTCCGTCATCATCTGTATTTTTCCAGTCGGATTTTTCCTTCAAGATTTTTCTAATCTCCTCAATTAGTTCTACTGATTTTTTGCCGCCGGAACCATGGACAATTTCTACTCTTTTTTTATTTTTTTCATTAATATTCTCCATATTTGTATTCTATATAACAAATTCCCTCCACGGAAACCATACAGGGTCCTTGAGGGTTTTCCGGTTGGCAGATTTTGGCAAAAAGAGAGCATTCTTGAGGGCGGCGAACCCCTTGAAGAATTTTGCCGCATTGGCAAGCAGTGGGTTGTTGCGGAATTATTTTTTTTCTAATTTTTTTGAGAAGCTTGGAATAGACATACTCAGCATCTTGTTTTTGGTATTTTTTTCTTATAGCCAACCCGGATCTTTTAATTTTTCCTAATCCGCGCCAGAAAGCATCTTTAACTTCGAAAACTTCCTGGATTATTTTTTGAGCGCGTTTGTTTCCTTCTCTTTTGACTACCCGCTGGTATTCATTTTGAACCTGAAATTTTTTGCTTATTATTTGATCAAGAAGCCAAGAAATAGCTTGGAGAACGTCTTCTGCTTCAAATCCGGCCACTACTTGGGGAATCTTGAGACTTTCATAGATTTTGATGCCAGTGATAGCGCTAACATGACCGGGATTGATAAAGCCATCTATTTTCAATTCTTTGTTTCGCAAAAGGGCTTTCATAGCTGGAAAAAACTTTTTATGCGTTGAATAAACAGTAAGCCCCTTTTTTATCGCCCAGGCTGACATTGGAGCAGTAGTTTCGAAGCCCAGTCCCCAAAAAACTAAGTTAGGCTTTTTTCTTTTTAGCTGAAGAGCTTCTGCTGCGTCATATACTACTGAAATATCAATTTTATTGCCTCCATTTTTTTTGAGCAACACAGAAGTGTCAAAAATTTTGAGGGTGTCTCCATAAGTAGCAATAGGGATTCCGGCTAGAGCCAATCCTGCTACCGACTCAACATCTCTTTGACTAGTGACGCAGACTGGGCATCCTGGGCCAGCGATCAAAGACAAGTTCGAGGGAAGAATTTTTTTGAGACCAAAAGCAGCGATAGTTTGCGAGTGAGTGCCGCAAAGCTCCATAAGGGTCAAAGGACGGTTAACAAGAGAAGCCTTTTTTTCAATTTCTTTGAGTATTTTTGAGAAGAAAAATTTCATATTGAAGGGAAAATTTTTTTAGGATTGTTTTTGTTCTCGGAGTTTATTTTTTCAATGGCAAAGCCAGCATGAACAATGACCCAATCACCTACCGAAGCTTTGACCAGGGAAACGTCTATTTCTTTTTTGAGTCCCTGAAATTCCACTATTGCTTTCCCCTTTTCTCTTACTTTCACAATTTTTCCAGGTGTGGCAAGGCACATAGAATTTGCTACAATTAGAATAAAGCGCTATTTTATCCTAGCATAGAACTTGGCTTTTATAAAAGCCTGAATAGAGATGAAAAAACTTATTCCCCAGTCCATCAAAAACGTCTATCATCTTTTTCAAGCAGTCTTGGCAAATGTTTGGTATGGCTTTCCATCGCGACGCCTAAAAGTAGTGGGAGTGACCGGAACCAATGGGAAGACGACCACTGTTCAGATGATTGCCCGAATTCTGGAGGAAGCGGGGTATAAAGTGGCGGTATCTTCCACGATTAACTTCAAAATTAGGAGCCAGGAAGAGGTTAATACCACAAAATTTACCACCCTTTCCAGCTGGCAATTACAGAAATTTTTGCGCGAAGCGGCAGAAGCTGGATGTGAGTGGGTGGTGATGGAAGTATCTTCTCATTCGCTTGACCAAAATCGGATTTGGGGAGTTAGGTTTGACGTCGCGGCAGTTACGAACATTACGCGCGAGCACCTTGATTATCATAAAACAATGAAGGGCTATGCGAAATCTAAAAAGAGGCTGTTTGAAATGATTTCAGAAAATCCGAAGGGAGTTAGTGTGGTGAATTTGGATATGAAATTTGCTAAAGATTTTCTTGAGTGTCCTGCTAAGGAAAAATTTGGATATGCATTGGAAATTCCAAATTTCAAATTCCAGTCATTAAACAAGTTTCAATCATTAAGTTCCAAATTTCAAACTGTTATTGCAGAAGAAATTGAGTTAGGAGTAAATTATTCAAAATTCAAAGTTTCTGTTCAACGGGATGAATCTGCTGCTAGCAGGCAAGGGGCGCAATTTATTTTGAATTTGCCAGGGAGGTTTAATATTGAAAATGCGCTTGCGGCGATCTGTGTTGGGTTGTCGCAGGGAATATCTCTTGAGAAAATCTCCGAAGCTCTAGCGAAGCTGAAAGGGGTGCCGGGTCGAATAGAAAGAATCGAAAACGATCGAGGAATCGAAATAATAGTTGACTATGCAGTGACGCCGGATTCGCTGGAGAAATTATACGAATACATAGAGCAAATTCGCTCTAACCCGCAAAGATTTGCTTCTCATTCGCGAATAATTGCTGTCTTTGGTGCTTGCGGAGAGCGTGATCGAGGCAAACGGCCGATTATGGGAGAGATTGTGGCAAGATACGCGGATTATGTGATTGTAACCAATGAAGACCCATACGGGGAACCTCCTCTTCAAATTATCAACGAAGTTTTTAGTGGTGTAGTGGGAGAAAAAATAACACCTGATATCCCAAATTTCCAATTTCCAATTTCCAATCTTCAAGCAATTTCAAATTCTCAAATTTCAAAAATAAAAAAAGAGGGGGAAAATGCTTTTAGGGTATTAGACAGAAGAGAAGCCATTAAAAAAGCCTTGCAAATAGCAAGACCGGGAGATATTGTGGTGGTAACGGGGAAAGGGGCGGAGGAAACTATGGCGGTGGGAGAAAAAAGAATTCCCTGGAATGACCCTAAAATGATTCGAGAAGTTTTATTAGAGATAAAGAAAGAAGAAAGCCAATAATTCCTCCTACAATTACTTCACTGAGGCGGTGGCCAATTCTTTCTTTGAGGCGGGGAAATTTTCTTTTGTCTACCGGAAGCTCATTTATCAACATGTTGAGATACCTTCCCTGGTCGCCCAAGTACATACGCAAGCGCACTGCGTCATCAATGATGATAAAGGCAAAAATGAAGGCTAGAGCAAAGACTCCCGAGGTTGTTCCTTCAAAGTAGCCAATGCTGGTGAGGGTTGAGATAACAAAAGCCGTATGGGCGCTGGGCATATGGCCGTGGGTAAAAACGTACTCCAGTTTGAAGCCGTGCTTGAGAGAGAAAAGCAAGAATTTAAGAGCTTGAGTAAAAAAACCGACAGTGATTGGGACGATTATGATTATATAATTTTTCCAGTCCATAGTTTTATTCTATCAAATTGCTTTTGGAACGGCAACTCAACTTGTTGATTGTAGCTTGAAATTTTATTTTGTGCTATTATTTTCACTGATGGAGGTTCTCAAAAAAAACTTTGTTCTACTTTCTAAGATTGCCAAAGAGAAAAAATATGCCCAGGAATATCTGGGACTTTTGGCGCGCCGTGGTGATCTAGGCTCGATTCGAATCGGGAAGCGTTGGTATACAAAAAGAGAGTGGTTTTCTGAATTTTTGGCTGATGCTAAAGAAAGAAAAAATCAAACCAAATCCCTTGGTTTAGCTGAGTCAGCAGACGAAAGGCAAGAAGAAAAGAAAGAATTAGCAGACAAGAAAACTGAATTCCCCGAAAGAATTGAAGAATTTTCAGTTAAAATAGAAAATTCAGTGGATATTTCTCAAAGAGGCGAAAAAGACAAAGAAAAAATTCTAAACTTAGAAACAGACTGTTCTTCTTTAAAAAAACTAAAGCAGGAAGAGAAAGTTGAGAATTTAATTTTAAAAAAAGAGAAAGAAGTGGAAACTGTTGCGGTGCCAAAGATAGTGGAACCGGCGCCAGTAGTTATAGAGCTGAAGCCAGTTTTTAAAAAGTCTTTTGTTTCTGAAAAGAAATTTGAGACAATTGATCTGAGAAACAGAAAAGACTCAGAAGCATCCTTTCAGGAAAGATCTTTTCGTCAGCTAGCGGGAGAAAAAAAGATTCTAGAAAAAAAGGTTCAAATGCCGAAAGAAGAAAATTATCTCCTCTTTGAGGATTGGTTGAGCGGAGCTGAACAGCCATCACCTAACTTTTTTCCAACTAAAACTCGATTAGAGCTTTTCCCTAGATTTGCTTTCTCGCTATCAATGTTGCTACTTTTGATTTTACTTGCCCAGTTAGGTTGGGTTTATAAAAATGAAATAAGGGAAATATTTGGGGGGAGGGTAGGTACAGTGGCAGGAGTGCAGGACAAAAGGGTTAATAATTTGGATACTATTAAAAATTCCTCAGCTGATTATTTGGAAGAGCAAAGTGGTAAAATAAAAGAAAATATTTCTCTTTCTGGCGTATTAATAAGAGCAGCGATAGAAAAAGGTAGTTCTGAAGACAACGAATCGAGAGAACGGGAAACTATAAAAAGCTCCGTTGATTAATCTTTAAATCCGAGTCTAAACATTATATTTATTAGAAATTCACTTATTTTAAATTAATTATTAAGTTTAAAATTTATGATCATCTGGTTAATGTTAGGAGTGGTTGCTGTTTTAGCTCTTTGGGCAATTGTGATTTATAACGGGCTGATTCGGCTCAAAAATCGAGTTGATGAAGCCTGGAGCGATATCGACGTCCAGCTCAAAAGGCGCTATGATCTTATTCCCAATCTAGTAAGTACCGTGAAAGGCTATGCTAGTCACGAAAAAGAAGTCTTTGAAAAAGTAACGGAAGCAAGGACAAGGGCGATGGGCGCGCAATCGGCGGCAGACAAGGCGCAAGCGGAAAATGCCCTTTCGCAAACTTTAAAAAGTCTCTTTGCAGTAGCGGAAGCCTATCCTGACCTCAAAGCCAACCAGAACTTCTTAGAGCTTCAGCGGGAGCTTACTGACACGGAAGACAAAATTCAGGCCGCGCGTCGCTTTTACAATGGCAATGTGCGCGACTTCAATACCAAAATTCAAGTTTTTCCAAATAACATTTTCGCCGGAATGCTGAATTTTACTCCCCGCGAATTTTTTGAAGCAGCTGAAGGAGAAAAGGAGCCGGTGAAAGTAGAATTTTGAATTTAGAATTGAGAATTTGGAATGGGAATTCAGAACACTGAATTTAGGAAAATTACCCAAATTTACTAATCTTATAGTTTGGCGGGAAGGGCATAAATTGGTTTTAATGGTTTATAGAGCCATTGAAAGTTTTCCTGAAAGAGAAAAGTATTGTTTATGAGATCAGCTTAGGAGAGCCATAGTTTCATTCACTTCAAATATAGCTGAGGGCTTTGCAAAGAAATCTTTTAAGGAGAAAAATAGATTTTACGGAACTTTGCAAACTTCTTTAATCGAGGTTCAAAATCAACTGCTTATTGCCAAAGATATTGGTTATTTAAGTTTGGATGATTTTAAAAAAATTACGAGACAAACAGTCTCATTTGTCACAAAATGATAATTGGCTTGATTAAGGCTACAAGAAATAATAAGTACGAAGTGCAATAATTCTACATTCTGTATTCTCATTCAAAATTCCAAATTCACAATTCTAAATTCTATGACCATCTACACTCAAGCTGATAAAAATACTCGCCTTACCTGGATTTATATCACAGGTTTTTTAGTCTTTGTTGTGGCGGTCGGCTATGTTTTTGCTCAAGCGATGAATAA
>CAZHTL010000131.1:0-3638 GCA_964535415.1 uncultured Bdellovibrionales bacterium
CCTCTCTCAACCTACAAAAAGGGGAGTGGGGATGAAGAAAAATTGAAACGAGCTTTCTGGAGAGATTTGTGGAAATAAAAGTTGTTTTGATATAAAATAAAGATGGATGGATTGCGGCCTTAATTAAAATGGACGCTTTATTGTTTTTTGTATTTGCTGATAGTTAAGGCTTGGGTAAATAATCCAATTTTAGAGTTCAGATTACTTAAGAAAGTGAATACTGTTTTAGAGAATTATGAAAAAAAAAGCCATTTCTGTTGTCATTCCCTGTTACAACGAAGAAAAAACAATTCAAAAAAATCTAACAAAAATTTTCAACTACCTCAATAAAAATTGGGAAGATTTTGAAGTAATTGTTGTCAACGACGGCAGCACAGATGGGACGCTTGAAGAAATAAAGAAAATTCAAGAAAAACTGGCTCTTCGCCTGATTAACAATCCTCTCAACAAAGGAAAAGGGAAAGTTGTAAAGCAGGGAGTTTTAGAAAGCTCGGGCGATTTGGTAATGTTTTTGGACGCAGATCTGGGAATCCCGATTGAAGAATTGGAAAAATTTGTTCCTGAAATTGAAAAAGGATATGATATTGTAATCGCTTCCCGATTTGTGCCAGGACTACGTATTATAAGGCCGGTTCCTTGGCACCGGCGAATTATGGAGAAAGTGTTCCGTCTTTTGAGAATCATTATTCTCAATGACCGAAACATAAGAGACACTCAATGCGGCTTCAAGGTTTTTCGACGAGAAGCAGCAATGAAAATTTTTCCCTATCTCACTGTTGAAAGGTTTGCCTTTGACGCAGAATTGATATATATAGCCAATAAACGCAATCTTAAAATAAAAGAACTTCCTATTTCGCTTCAAAATCCTCCCAACAGTCATGTACGACTTTTCCGTGATCCTTTGAATATGATGTTAGATCTAGTGAGAATTCGTCTGAACAACTGGAAAGGGAAATATAATAGGTGAATTTTCAATTTTCAAACATTGAGCGGTTGAAAATTGATAGTTGAAAAATTATTTAAATCAAAAAATGTTTAATTTTAAAAAAGAGAAAATATTCATAATCATATTCTTTACTGTACTTACCATTATCCTCACCTGGCCTGTTGCTTGGCGCTTTTTTTCCTCTGTTCCTAGTTCTGGACCTGACACAATGCAAGTGATTGGGGTAGCGGGAGAAAAAGCCAATCTTCTTTCTGATCAAGGGCTGTTTCGAGGAACTGTAGAGCTTGTCAAAAAATCGGAATTCAATATCACCGCGCTTTATGCCTATTTTCAGCTTATTTTCGGGCGAATAGTTGGCTACAACCTTTTGTTTTTTTTGTCTTTTATTCTCTCTGGATTAGGGGGCTATCTTCTTGCCTTTTATTTTACCAAAAATAAGCCGGCTTCCTTGCTTGCGGGGACTATTTTTGCTTTCTCTCCTTTTCATATTCACAATTCTTTGAGTACCAATGTGGGGACAATGCATCAGGAATGGCTGCCTTTTTTTGCCCTTTATCTTTTCAAGTTTTTTGAGGATCTGAGCCCTCGCCATTTTTTCTTGACCGGTTTTTTCCTTTTTTTGATTGGATTTACAGAACACCAAATGCTGGCTTTCACGATTATTTTTATTTTATTTTTTCTTATATACAAGATTATTACCCAACCAAAAACTTTTCTTCGTCCTAAGCTTTGGGTTTATATTGGAATAAGTGTCCTGATTTTTTCAGGGATTTTCTTTTTTATGTTCCGTTCTCTTTTTGTCATCGCCGGCTCAGAAAACAATTTTCTTGATCCGGGTTTTGAGACGACGGTGAAATATTCAAACGATTCTTTGGCAATAATCATTCCCCCTAATTTCCATTCTCTTTGGCCAAAAGCTTTTTCAGGAATTCGAAATCAATTCAAAAGAAATTCAAACAGTAGTTTTTCGGTTTACGCAGGATATACCACTCTTCTTTTATCTTTGTTTTCTATTGGGGGAATTAGTTATCTTAAGAAAAAACAAATTCCAACCAGAGGAATGTTTTTCTGGTTGACAGTAGCCATTGGGTTTTATATCCTCTCGCTTGGCCCGTACTTGCACTATAAAGGAGTTCTTGACCCGCCGATCAAGATGCCCTATTACCTTGTTTACCAATATCTTCCTTTTTACAAAAATATTCGCACAGTGGGAAGATTTTTTATTTGGTCAATGGTGGGTTTTTCTCTTTTGGCGGCTTGGGGGAGCATTTTCCTACAAAATATTCTGCAAAAAGCAATTCTCAAATCAAAAACTAAAACTGAAAATAAAGAAAAAAATGGCAATAGCAAGAAAAAAGAAGAAACTGGCTGGAAAAAGAATATTTTATCAATAGTTTTATATTCCCTCTTAACTTCAGCAGTTATTGTTGAATTTCTGGCAATTCCTCTGAAAACCGATTCACTTCTTCATTCTCCTTTTTATGAAAAAATTGGTCAAGACAAGGAAAATTATAGTGTTTTGGAGGTTCCCGGCAGTACTAGCTATAATTTCGCTTCTCGTGATCTAGTCTGGAGAAGCATTCATCGAAAAAGTACTATAAACCACTACGATTTTGCTCGAGTCAATAAAAAAAGCAATCAGTTTCAAAGAAGCACTCCTATTATTCGCACTTTGCTTTATGATATCCCAGAAGGTAACCAAGACAATGACAGTGACATTATGAAAGATTCTTATTATGATATTGCTAGTGAGATTTTGAATTACTATAACATTCGCTGGATTATTTTGGATAAAGAACACCTTAAGGGAAATCCTGAAAAAAATAAACCTAATATGTTTTATTCCGCCAAAACTTTTGTTTCTAACATAATAAAATGTGCTGAGGAATATGAAGACAATTATCTTTATGCCTGCCGAGTCAATCCGAATGATACTCCCAAGAGCATTTTCCTTGCCCCGGATTTTTCCACTGAGCACTGGGTCAAGAAAGGGAAATCAAAAAAAGGGATTAAGCGCTGGGCAGAAAATGGAGCCGGCATAAAATTGGTTAATATGTCCGATAGCGAGAGAGGGGGACGTTTGAAATTTTGCCTGAAAGTTGATAAGCCCTTGAGAGTAAAAATTTTTTTGAATAAAGAAGAAGTTTATAACCAATATGTCACCAGCATTGGGAAGAAACAGGAAATTTCTGTTGATTTGCGGCGAATTTTGCCGGGAGAAAACATTATTGTTTTCGGAATCTATGCGGCTGATAACTCTGAAATTTACTCGGATAAAAAATCAGAAACGGTGGCAATCTATCAAGTAGATCTGAAATAAGCGGAGATATTCATATGTCGAAAAAAATAATTTATTGTTAAGTAATCATAAGGGCTCTTGACAAATTAAATAATAATGAATAATAATAATTAAGGATGAATCTCCTGCGAGATTGGGTTTTTGCTCGAAGTTAGCTTAGATCAAAGTTAAAACAATTGATTTGAGCTAATAAGTTTGACTTATCAAAAAAACTAATTTTTAACATCTAACAAAACAACTATGAGTAAAGCCAAAAAAATAGGGGCACTGCTTGTTCTGACGGCTCTTTTGTGCTTGTCAGGAAATCAAGCAGACGCAAAAGAAAAATGGGGAAAAAGCAAAGATTTTGTTCGTGTTAGCAATTATTACACGAGCATTGATTCTACTCTTTCT
>CAZHTL010000132.1:0-5183 GCA_964535415.1 uncultured Bdellovibrionales bacterium
TTGTTACCCAAAGCTAAGTTTTTCCCTCCCGACAATAAAATTGTCGGGATTCCTCAAAACTTAGCTTTTTTCCTTTCCGCAATTCTTGCAGCGGCTTGGCTGATTTCTCAAACGAGGCAAATTGGAAATTATATTTTTTGACAGATGCGTATAATATGTTAATCTGTATCCGTAACCCGTAAGCGGTAAGTTAAATTTATGGCCAAGAAAATTGAAATTTTATCCTATTTCGCGGTGTTTGATCCGGCAGAGGAAGGCGGTTACAATGTTTCTTTTCCGGATTTTCCGGGTTGTTTTACTTTTGGCCGTGATTTTGAGGAAGCTAAAGCCAAGGCCAAAGAGGTTTTGGAGCTCTGGATCGAAGAGCTAGCCGAAGATAAACAAAGTATTCCTGTGAAAACTTCCCGTCCAATTGTTGATGAAATTCAGGTGAATCTTCCCTCAAAGCTAATTCATTCAGCTTCCTAGCCAATGAGGCCTTTGAGTGCTAGAAAAATTGTGAAAATTCTGCGCCGCAATGGATTCATTTTGTCCCGCCAAAAAGGCAGTCATCAGATCTGAAAAAATCCGCAATCCGGAACTATTGTACCTGTACCCTTCCATGGAAAATCAAAGCCGCTTCCGACTGGAACATTTTTGGCAATCGTGAAACAATCAAAAATTCCAAAAAATAAATTCAAATAATTCCCAATTCGCCTCGTTCGAGTTTCTGCATCAGTTTATTGATGCAGTTTTTTGTATTCAGTTTTCAAAGAGCCTTTTTATTCAAGGTTCAACTTTGAGGAATTCCGAGAGCTTTGCTCGAGGAAGGGAAAGGTTGAACCTTGAATCTTGGAGTCCTTAGAGCTTGCCCTAGTTTTTAAAAGTTCAACCTTTTCCCTTTCCCGACTATTCCTCGGGAAATTCCTCAAGGTTGAACTTTTATACTATCCAAAACTTAGCTTTTTTCCTTTCCGCAATTCTCGCGGCGGCTTGGCTTAGTCTTCCTTATTTAGTTTTTAAAAAGATTATTTTCCAAGATTCAACTTTTTAAAGGAAGAAAAGGGTCTTATTACTTCTTTCTTTTAGCTTAACAAGCCTGCCCACCGGTCCGATTCATTATCAGACCGATGAACCACTTGTTACTCTTGGAATGGCTCCCAAGAGGCGAAACGGTCTTGTTTTCCTTTCCACGTTTTCCTTCTTAGAAAAATTGTTCTAGACAAAACGTGGCTTTAGGTATTCCCTCCATTTCGTGGCCATTTTAAAATGGTTCTTCCGGCAGATAATCTCTTCCCTAAAAGAGACTTTATCCGGCGAGAAAAAACACATTTATTATTATCCAAAGAACTCTCTCCTCTCGGAGATCAAGCCTATTTTTCAGCTTGACGGGGTAGTATATCACAATGCTATATTTTTGTCAATATCCTTTTATCCTTTTTTTATGCTTTGTTTCTTTTTATCCTTTCATTAGCCATATTTTTCGCTTATATTTTATATTTTATTGTCAATTATAATATTGACATTTATATCGAAAAATGCTAAAGTAGAGAAAAATAACTTCTAGTCCATCTTAAAAAGCCCATGTATCAAAAACAACTCCTCCAAATAGGCCTCACTAAAACCCAAGCGAATGTCCTGGATTTTTTGCTAGAAAATGGCGAACACAAGGCTTCTGACATCGCCCGGGCCGTGAAACAGCCAAGAGGGGCGATATATAAAGCCTTGGATGAGCTTTTGGCGCTGGAATTGGTGGAAAAGCTGGAAAAACCTGGCCAAATTGCCCGTTTTCGGCCGCTTCATCCCCGCCATCTCGAAAAAGTGCTTGAAAAAAGGGAAAACACCCTTCGCCAGAGCAAGGGAATTTTAGAAGAGATTTTACCTAATTTGATCTCCGCTTTTAACCTAACCGTCAATCGCCCCGGCGTGAAATTCTATGAAGGAGAAGAAGGTTTCAAAAAAGTTCTCTATGATACTCTTGCAAGCAAAACAGAAGTATATATGATCATCAACCGTGAAGCGCTCAGAGATCAGGAAAAATTTCAGGAAATCAACGAAGAATACAAGCGCCGCCGGATTCGCGCCGGTATCAAAAAGAAAATTCTGCGGATCGGCAAAATATCCCCAAATGAAAAATTCTCGGAAAGCGACGAAAATTACCGACGCCTTACAGAAATCAAATACACTGAAAAAGAGTCCGAGATGTTCAAGGCTTCCATTCAAATATATGACAACAAAATTTCCTATCAGATTGTCGAAGGAGATAATCTGGTCTCTGTTTTAGTGGAAGACAAAAATATTTACCTTCTTCACAAAACAATTTTTGAGCTTCTTTGGGGCAAAGAGTAATCTTTCTGTTTTTCCTAAAATCCATTTACAGTTATCTAGTATACTGTAAACGAAACAAAGAAATGAATAATGAATTTCAGAAAGCTAAAAACCCGAGAATAAAACTTCTCGGGTTTTCTTTTTCTGATCTCCAAAACTAGGAAGATTAGAAATAGTTTTTTAAAAAGCCTGTCTCTTTCCTTGCGGCAAACAAGTCACTGCAATTCCCAAGATTCAGAATTTTCGCTAAACCTCAATCACCACCGGAAGAACCATCGGGCGACGTTGGGTTTTGGTATAAAGAAACTGACCAACCACTTCCCGAATCTCGTCCTTCACAAAAGCCCAATTTACTTTTTCATCTTTGGCAGTCGCCCGATGGACTACTTCTTTAACCTTCCTTTTGGTTGCATTTACTAGATCAAAATTTTCTTTGACATAAATGAATCCCCGGCTGGTCACCTGAGGCTCGCCGATAACCCGCTTGGTTTTTGAATCAATAATCGTGACAATAGTAAACATCCCATCTCGCGCTAAAACCTGTCGGTCGCGAAGAACTACCTGACCAATATCGCCTACCCCCAGTCCATCTACCATAACATAGTTTGATGACGCTTTTTCATTAAGCAATTTTCCGTTTCCTCGATAATCAAACTCAATCACTTGTCCATTCTCGCCAACAAAGATATTTTCCGTTTTCATACCAACCGATTCTCCAAGTTCAGCATGCAAGCGACGCATATAATAATGTCCGTGGACCGGAATCAAGTATTTAGGACGCAGAAGATTGATCATCATCTTGAGATCTTCCTGCCGAGCATGTCCTCCGGCATGAACATCAAGCATATCATTGTGAATTACTTTTGCTCCCCGGCGATAAAGCCCATCCTTGAGACCCTGAACAGTTCGTTCATTTCCAGGAACCACGGAAGAAGAAAAGACAATAGTGTCATTTTTGTGAATTTTCACAAAGCGGTGTTCATCGTTGACAATTCGCATTAAAACCGCCTTGTCTTCGCCTTGAGCCCCGGTGCAAATAATCGTTATTTTATTGTCTGGATAGTCATTAACTTCACTAATTGGAATCAAAGTATTTTTCCGCACCTCAAGATATCCTAGATTTTTAGCAATTTCTACGTTCATTTTCATTGAGTAGCCATCAATAGCCACTTTTCGCCCATATTTTTCTGAAAGCTGAATAAGCTGTTGGATACGGCTGATAAGCGACGAGAAGGTTGCCACAATAATTCTTCCACTGGTATGTTCAAGAATTTCGTCAAGGTTTTTTTTGATGGTCGATTCAGAAATAGAATATCCCGGTGTCTGACTATCCGTTGAATCCGAAAGAAGAGCCAAAACCCCTTCGGAACCAATCCGGGCAATTTTGGCAATATCGGCCGGCGCATCCCCCACGGGACTATGATCAAACTTAAAGTCTCCTGTGACAACTACTGTTCCCACTGGCGTTCCGATTGAGACACCCACCCCATCAGGGATGGTATGATTGACATGAAAGAATTCGATATTGAAAATACCCAACTTCAAGCGGTCAATTTTTTTGACGGTTTTGATATTAATAGGATTTTTGAATTCCTCTTGGCGCTTTACAATTATTCCCCGAGTCAATTCTGTTGCGTAAACTGGCGGATTTCCCAGCTTTGGAATAAGATGAGGAATAGCTCCAATATGGTCATAATGGCCATGGGTAATAATAACCCCGCGAATATTTTTCTCCTTCCCGCGCAGATATTCCACGTTAGGAATAATATAGTCAATTCCCGGCATATCTTCTTCTGGAAACTGCAAGCCCATGTCAACAATAACAATATCTTTTCCATATTCAAAAACCGTCATATTGCGACCAATTTCCTCAAGGCCTCCCAGAGGGATGATCCTCAGGTTATTCCTGACCGAGCCACGTCCAAAGCGACGCTTGGGACTTGATATTTCAGAGTGAATTTTGGTTGCTATCATATTAGCAATAGCTATCTACTAGCTAGCACTTTGCCTTTCTGCCCGCCTGCCTTAAAAGATTGCAATTTCGGACAGGTACTTAGTATTAGCTAAAGATAAACTTTAAAGATTGATTAAAAAAAAGATTAACTAAGGCACGCTGCAAAATGAAGAATCAAACTATAATACTTTGAGATGGAACAAAAAACTCTCAATTTTCGTGAGTAAAGAAGGCTCAAATTTTGATGAGGTCGTTCTTGTCTCCCAATAATTTCGGAAAGTTTGACTTTGGTGAGATTTGAAGGAAAAGATTTAAAATCTTTTAGGATTGCTATCCCTCAACTCCCCCACCTCCCGCCATTTTTTCGTCTTTTCGCCATAGGTGTAGAGAGATTCAAACTCTCAAGAACAAAGTTCATGCGCTCCTCGTCCCACGCCAATTGCTTGAATAGCATCTCATTTTGTGGGGATAGAGAGATTCGAACTCTCACAGTATTGCTACTACTAGCTCCTGAAGCTAGCGCGTCTGCCAATTCCGCCATATCCCCAGAGAATTGGTGCGAGATGAACGTACGTATATACCAATTCCGCCACACGCCTTTTATTAAACTAATTTTCTTAACACCCCGCCGCCAATTGCGGCTTCAAATAATTCAACTTTAAAACTCAGGTAACTGAAGGGATTGAATACTTTATTACTTCGTAATAAATACAAAGAAATCGGATGAAAAATCATCGAATCAAAAAAGTTTAAGTAAGGACGAGAAAAAAGAAGTTTTCTTAATTTTTTAATTATAAACCTAATATGTTTTTTTGTCAACCTTTTCAGCTTCTTTCTAAACTAGTCAAAAAAGGAGATAATTTTTTCAGAACCTATGCTTCTTTTTATAGCTTGCTTTACCTAAAGCAAAAATACGTAACCC
>CAZHTL010000133.1:0-6595 GCA_964535415.1 uncultured Bdellovibrionales bacterium
CCCGCAAAAATTGTTTCCTAAAAGAAAAGATTTTCGCGGCCGCTCATTAAAAGAAAAAGAAGTTTTTGCGGATTTTGCCCGCCGTCAGGCGGCGAGCCGCTGGGGCGGTTTTCTGCCCGTTAGAGCAGAAACCCTTGCTCAAAAAAGATTCACGCTTCGCTCAGTAATTGCGACCAATCAAAAACCCAACGATTCTTCAGGACAAGATGATTGCCCGCAAAATTCGCAATGTTTAGCTTGGTCGGGACGCCGGGATTCGAACCCGGACTAAATGCTCCCAAAGCACTCGTGCTGCCACTACACCACGTCCCGGCTTTTTCGCTGGTTAAAAATAAATTATATTCAATCTAATTTCTAAAAATTTTTGGTTACTTGTGCGCAAAAAGACAAGGTCAACTTGTTTTTCTGGAAGAGATTATTGCCAAAAGTAAATTTATCGAAAATTGAGAAAGTTTGATTCTTACTTAAATGAATTTCTTGCGAGCTTACATTCGGATTCTCATTTCATTGCGAGCGTTGCCCATCCCCCTATCGGCGGATAAGCTCCATTCATCCTGCAATCTCAAAAATCAGAAATTTAAGTTAGGAGTTGTTAAGACAACTTATTAAAATCTCAAAAGTGTATTTGACAATAGTTTCTCAAAAGAAAAATTTTCCAGAATTAAGGTGGGCCAAAAAAGAAGATTAAAAAATGAGAAAATTACTCAACTGCCGCTGTTTTTTCCTTTTGCACCCGCACCGCTTCTTTGAGCCTCTTTCCAGCCGTGAATTTTGGAGTATTCACTGCCGGAATAGTAATTCTTTCTTTGGTTTGCGGATTAATACCTTCTCGTGGAGCCCGATGAGTCACCTTAAAGGTGCCAAAGCTAGCAATAGTCACCTTGCGATCCTCGTGAAGAGCATCTATAATCACATCAACAATAGCATCGATGACAGCCTCTACTTCTTTTTTTGTTTGCCCAATTTTGTTTGCTACCAGTTCAACCAGGGCTTCTTTATTTATATCCGTTGCCATAGCACACCTCTCTTTCTAGTTTTATTTTTTACCTTGTATAAGCTGAATATATAATATAATACAACTTTTAGGGTTAGCAAGCAAACAATCAACCAAAAATTCTAATCTCTAAACTCTAAATTCTAAGCAATATCTAAACTCCAATGACCAAAACTTAACTTCTTGAATTTTGGAAAATTTAGATTTGTTTAGGATTTGGTGCTTTGGATTTAGGACTTATTACCTGGCCACTTCAACTGCTCTCGTTTCCCGAAGAACATTTATCTTAATTTCTCCTGGATATTTGAGTTCCTCTTCGATTTTGTCTGCAATTTCTCGAGCTAACTTAATTGCTCCCAGATCATCAACTTCTTCCGGTTTCACAAACACCCGAATTTCACGACCTGCTTGAATAGCATAAGCTTTTTCCACAGCTGGAAAAGACTGGGCAATTTTTTCAAGATCTCCAAGACGTTTCAAATAATCTTCCAGGGTGTCCTTCCTTGCTCCGGGGCGAGAGGCAGAAAGAGCATCGGCGGCCGCTACAATCATAGCTTCGTTGCTCTCAAAGGGAAAATCTTCATGGTGAGACTTCATAGCGTTGATTACCGCCTTCTCAACACCAAACTTTTTGAGAATATTTATCCCGATTTCGATATGTGTCCCTTGTACTTCGTGATCAATAGCTTTCCCAATATCATGAAGGAGACCCGCTTCTTTAGCTACTCTCACATCCGCTCCCAACTCTGCCGCCATTGCTCCTGCTAAATGAGCTACTTCTAGGGAGTGAAGAAGAACATTTTGTCCATAACTAGTCCGAAAGCGAAGCCTTCCCAAAATTTGGATAAGCTTTGGGTCTAGGCCAGCAATTCCAACGTCGTAAGCCGCGGCTTCTCCTGCTTCTTTAATTTTGTTATTGACTTCGGTTTTAGCAAAATTAACCGCTTCTTCTATTCTAGTCGGATGAATTCGGCCATCGGCAATTAATTTTTCTATAGCTATTTTGGCAATTTCACGCCGAACCGGATTAAAGCCAGAAAGAACAATTGCTTCTGGAGTATCATCGACAATAATTTCAATCCCGGTGAGCCGCTCCAGCGTCTTAATGTTTCTTCCCTCCCGACCGATTATTCGACCCTTCATTTCCTCAGAAGGAAGAGAAACTGTTGAGGTGGTTGTTTCCGCGGCATGACTCCCGGCATACCTTTGAAGAGCTAGTGTCATTATATTTCGGGCTTTTTTAGCTAATTCTTCGCTACTTTCTTGCTCCATTCTCTTTATCTGCTTCACTAAAACTTCCCTGTTTTGTTCTTCAGCCAATTGAAGCAAAACTTTCCTAGCATCTTCCTTAGAAAGATTGGCTATTTTTTCTAAGCGTTTAAGTTGTTCCTGTCGCGCGGCTTCTACTTCTTTTCTTATTTTCTTAATTTCTTCTGCTTTCTTAATAAGAAGATCTCTTCCTCGTTCAACCTCTTCCAGTTTTCGGTCGAGATTTTCTTCTCGCGACTCAATTCTCTTTTCTAGGCGAAAAATTTGTTCTCGGCGTTTCTTTTCCTCTTTTTTTGCTTCTTCCAAAATTTCTACGGCTTTATTTTTCGCTTCAAGCAAAATAGACTGGGACTTGGCCTCAGCATCAGTAAGCATCTTATTTACTTTCCCCTCAGCTGTTCCAAGTTGCTTTTTAGCAATTGATTGACGAGCAAAATACCCTAAAACCGAACCAGCTGCCAAACCCAAAATTCCAATAAAAAGAAGACTGAGACTTATTTCCATAGTTTTTCACGCTATTCAGTTGATAACATCTAGATCTAGGCAATATGTTCATAACATTCATTACTTAAGACAAACAAAAATTCCACCTCTTTTTTTAAAACCTAAATTAAATTCAAAATTTTTTGATATGTTATCAATTGAAGCTTTTATTAATGAATTTATACACGAAAGATAATAACTCAAGATTGCCTTTTTGTCAAAAATTAGTTACGATATGATAAGCAGATTAAGGAGATTATTCATCACTTCTAAAAATGATAAAGCCTGTTATCCTGATTGTTCTTGATGGCTGGGGTGAAAATCCTTCTTTTGAGGGAAATGCTATTGCCCAAGCTAAAACTCCAACTATAGACAAAATTACTCGCTATTACCCCGAGACGCTTCTTCAAGCTTCAGGAATTTCAGTTGGTCTTCCTTGGGGCGAAATGGGAAATTCCGAAGTGGGACATTTGACGCTGGGTGCCGGGCGAGTGATTTACCAAAACCTTCCTCGTATTACTCTTTCCATCCAGGATGGCAGTTTTTTCAAAAACGAAGCTCTTCTTGCCGCCGTAGAAAACGCAAAAAGAAACAAAAGTGCTTTCCATATAATGGGGTTGGCTTCCGAAGGCGGGGTGCACAGCTCTCTTGATCATCTATATGCTCTCATTGAGCTAGCCCAAAAAAATGGCCTAGAAAAAGTGTTTATTCACGCTTTTACTGATGGTCGAGATACCTCGCCTACCTCCGGTGCAAAAGTCATTGAGAATATTGAGGCTCGCCTTTCTGAATATTCCTGTGGAAAAATCGCTTCTGTTTCTGGAAGGTACTTTGCTATGGATCGAAACGATAATTGGGACCGAACAGAAAAAGTATATAATCTCCTTGTCCTTGGAAAAGGAAAAAAAGAAAAAAGCGCCTTGAAAGCTATTCAAAGTTCCTATAGATTAAAGATAACCGATGAATTTATTGAGCCGACCCTTATAGATGATGGAAAAGGAGAAATTAATATAATTAAAGATAAGGATTCTGTTGTTTTCTTTAATTTTCGCGAAGATCGGGCTCGCCAACTTACCAAAGCTTTCGTTTTGCCCACTCTTACTAAGTTCAAGAGAGAGAAATATCTTTCCGAACTGGAATTTGTTTGCTTTACTCAATACGAAGAAAATTTGCCTGTTCGGGTTGCCTTCCCACCTATTGCTATAACCAATAGCTTAGGAGAAATCATAAGCCAAGCCGGACTTTATCAATTAAGAGTTGCTGAAACAGAGAAATACGCTCATGTCACTTATTTCTTTAATGGAGGAAGAGAAGAACCTTTCCCAGGCGAAGAACGGGTTTTGGTTCCTTCTCAATCAGTCTCCACTTATGACAAAATGCCTGAAATGAGCGCTTCGGCTATCACGGAGACGATCCTAAAAAACTTAAGTAAGGGCAAATATTCTTTTATTTTAGCAAACTTTGCTAACCCCGATATGGTAGGACACACTGGAAATATGCAAGCAACCATTTCAGCTATTGAAGCTGTTGACTTTTGCCTTGGAAAAATCATTCCTCAAGTTTTGAGCCTAGGCGGTAGTCTCTTTATTACAGCCGATCATGGAAATGCTGAGGAATTAATTAACTTAAGAACAAGAGAGTCCGACACAGAACATTCTATTTTCCCCGTGCCGATCTGGTATATTGCCCCCAGCAATCAGCGCCAAAAATCAGAAACGGAAATTATGAACGGAAAAAGCAATGTTCGAGGAATTTTAGCCGATGTTGCACCAACTATTCTTTCTACGATGAATTTGAAAATACCGCCGGAAATGACAGGGCAAAACCTCCTAGAAATACTGAAATGAATCTCCACAGGCTTACCCTTTCCTACAAGACTACAAGATTGCTGGCAAATGCTCGTGGTATTCTACGCAAGGAAATAATTTTCGAGATAATAGCAAATTCGTAAGGCTAAAAATTGAATTTCGCGAAATACTGAAGCCATAAATCGTAGATAATTTAGGCTATAGTCTTGAAAAAAAGGTTTTTTCCAAAATACAATCCTCAGCTCACAAAAAAGAACAAAAAATTGAAAATTTTCGACGAAATTTTGTCAAAATAGCCTTACAGATTTACCATTTTATACTTAACTTTCTTATTCCAGAAAAATTAAACCTGCCATAATTGCTATTCCCAAAAGAATTGCCGCTAGTTGCCAAATGGAAGCGGTTATTTTTGTTTCGTGTTTAAGCTCGGGAATAAGATCTGATCCAGCAACATATAAAAATCCACCGGCGGTTAGAGGCAAGAGAAAAAAACTTTTTTCCTGAAAATAGGGACCAAGCAAAAGTACTAGAAAAGCGCCAAAAATTGCAGCGGTTGCTGAAATAAAATTAAAAAGAAGCGCTCTGCGAACCGTAAGCCCTCCAAAAAGAAGTACCCCAAAATCTCCAATTTCTTGAGGAATTTCGTGCAGTACCACGGCAATTGAAGTTGCAATTCCAAGCGGTACACTTGTTAAAAAACTTCCGGCAACAATCATCCCGTCGATTAAATTATGAATAAAATCTCCTATAAAATTCATAGAAACAACCGGGTGAAGGTGTTTCTCAGAACCTAAAACATGGCAATGCCGCCAGTGGATGAACTTTTCAAGCATAAAAAAGAAGACTATACCTGAAAGAATAAGAAGAGATACATCAAAACTTGATTCAATTTTCTCAAATGATTCGGGAATAAGGTGAATTATAGCATCACCAAAAAGGGCTCCGGCAGAAAAGCTAACAAGAAAAACAACCGTTTTCCTTAATTTTTCTCTGTCGGCAGATAAAGAAAAAACGCCAACAAAAGAAATGAGGCTAATGATTATCACACTGGCTAAAGTATAAATCCAAATAGTCATTTTATAATTTGCTTATAAAATTATACTCATCTTCTCTTTCTGGATGGCAAGCAACCTCTATTTTTTTTCCTTCCTCAATTTTTTTAGAAAATTCATCAAAATTTTCTAGCCAATCTAGGCTTGCAAAATAATCAGAAGAAGAAACTTTTGAGCGAAGAAAATTTCTTTTATTGAGCCAGTACATAACTTTTAGGATAAGATAGACACTATTTTTTTTTCCGATAAATCCTTTTCTCCCAAAACGAATAAAAGGAATTTTATAATGATCCGCCAGCTGGAGAGCTATGGAGAAATAAGGGGGAAAATAATGAACATGCTCATGAGAGCTTATTCCATTCGGCATCCGGCCAAAAATTTTTTTGAATTTCTCAATCTGCTTTTGCCATTCCTTCTTAACAGCCATTTTCTCGCTTCTGGGATGAGTTGGCACTGGCCAATCGCCCCAAAGATAATTCACCAGAAAAACAATTATCTGCCGCAAAGTATGGTCCTTGAGCAGATTTCTTCTTCTTTTTTGCCAGATTAGTTCCAGATGAATATCTAACTTTATATCCGTCGAGAGAAGCTTCTCAACTTCCTCCTTTCTCAAAATTCCACCAACTATCACAGAAACTCGATCAAGTTTTCCGGCTTTAGCAAGATACAAAATATTTTTGTTGGCTATTTCACTTTTTCCAAAATCATCCGCCGTGAGAATTATTTTATCTCTTATGTTTTTTTCAGCCATACATATTAAAGATACCTCGCCAACACTCAAATTTTTCATTCTAATTTTACATTTTGAGATTGATTCTATGTGTTGCTCTAGTCAAGATTCAAACATATCCTAAAAAAGTGGGATAAAAACTTGCAATAACTAAGTGTGCCGAAGGTGGGACTCGAACCCACATAGAGCAAGCTCCACGAGATTTTAAGTCTCGCGCGTATACCATTCCGCCACTTCGGCCTTTTAGAGTACTTCTTGG